>CALRME020000219.1:0-5844 GCA_943369045.1 Sphingobacterium thalpophilum | reverse complement strand
TCCTGGTGGGCGCCGACGGCGCACGCAGCTTCGTGCGGCGCGAACTGGGGATTGGCTGGGGCGGTGTCAGCGGCATCCAGCGCGAGTTCATGGGCGGCAAGATGTTTGCCATCTACCTGCGCTCGCCGCAGTTCCTGTCGGTGCTGCGCCATCCGAAGGCCTGGATGTATGTGTCGGTCAATCACCAGCGGCGCGCCTTCATGGCATCTGTGGACGGCCATGAGGAATACGCATTCCACGCCGCCCTGCGCCCGGGCGAGGACGCCGACGCCTGGGGCGAGGAGGATGCCCGCCGCGTTTTGAGGGAGGCCGCAGGTGTCGAAGTGCCCATGGAAATCCTGTCGATGGGCACCTGGATTGCCGGCCATGCGCTGGTGGCCCAGCATTTCGGCCGGGGCCGCGTCTTCATCGCAGGCGACGCCGCCCACCTGTTCACGCCCGCCGGTGGCCTGGGCTACAACACGGCCGTCGAAGATGCCGTCAACCTGGCCTGGAAGCTGGCCAGCGTCGTCAGGGGCCAGGCGCCCTTGCGGCTGCTGGAGAGCTACGAGGCCGAGCGCAAGCCGCTGGCAGAGCGCAATACCGGCTTCGCCCGGCGCTTTGCGGACTCGGTGGGCCTCTTCACCGCAAAGCCCGAGCTCGATGAGGACTCACCGCAAGGCGATGCGCAGCGGCTGCTCGCCTCGCGGCACTTCGACCAGCACGCCCGGCTCGAATTCAACATTCCCGGCGTCACCTTCGGCGGCCGCTACGACGGCTCGCCCGTCATTGCCGCAGACAGTGCCGCACTGCCGCCCGATGACCCCAATGCCTACACCCCGACAGCAAGCCCGGGGGGCCGCCCGCCGCATGCGTGGCTGGAGGATGGAAGCTCGCTGTTTGACCACTTCCACGGCGAGTGGACCCTGCTCGCTTTGGGGCCGCAGCCGCCTTCCACCGCAGCCTTCGAAGCCGCCGCCCAGGCGCTTTCGATGGACCTGCGCGTCGTCCGTCTGCCGCAGCCCGCGCTGCTCGAGTTGTATGAGGCGCCACTGGCACTGATCCGGCCCGACCAGATCGTGGCGTGGCGCGGCAACCGGGAAGACGACGCCGCCAGGGTGCTGGCGCGCGTCACGGCAACACAGTGACGCACCACGTGGCCTCAACGCGGCAAATCACCTAAGTGCAAGGGCATTCTCCCGGCCATACTGGGTCGTACAATGGCAAAGGCACCCCTGACTTCTTCAACCGACGCGTTCCGACTGACTTTCTCCGCCACAACCAGCTATCTGGTCGTTCGGTGGAGTGGGTTGCAGGGGTTCGCCAACCTGGGGCGCGCGCTCGCCGAAGTCACGGCGCGGGCCAGGGAACACCAGAAGCGTCGGCTTCTCTTTGACTTTCGCTTCACGGTTGGCCAGGTGGCGACGTACGACGTTTCGCAACTGGGCCGGCTCGGTGCAGACAGCCTTCGCGGTTTTCGGGTGGCCTTCCTGATTGACCCTCAACGGCACACGGGGCTCCTCGCACGTTCGGTACGCGCTGCGGGCGTGGATTGCGCAGGGTTTACGGACCAGGACGCGGCCGTGCAATGGCTGCAGGAAGCACCTGCCGGGCCCTGATGAAGGCCGGTTATTGCGGCGTGCCGGTGGCGGCCGGCTGATAGCCTCCGTCCCAGAACTTGCGCAGCAGTTCGAGGCCGCCCGAGGTGTGGTCGTCGGAGCGGACCCAGGGCGCCGTGCTGAGCTCGAACAACTGCTGGGCGTTGGCCTGTTTGAAGGCCATGG
Organism: Sphingobacterium thalpophilum; assembly: GCA_943369045.1. Classification (GTDB taxonomy): domain Bacteria; phylum Pseudomonadota; class Gammaproteobacteria; order Burkholderiales; family Burkholderiaceae_C; genus Ramlibacter. The sequence goes on along the minus strand of CALRME020000219.1, from coordinate 4,081 downwards.
ACCAGGTGCCAAACTCGCGCACGCTCACGGGCGCATCGATCAGCTCGATGATTCCGCGATGCAGGGGGCTGGCCCGCACGCGCGCCATGATGTGTTCAATGCTCTGGCTCGGGCCCTCAAGCATTTGCATGAAGTTGCCCTCTGAATGAACCAGCACGCCGGTGACCGCGTTGTCTTCGTTATGACGGCGGCATTCGCGCAGAAGGCCGGTGAGATCGTCATCCGACAAAAGCCGCGTGGCGGAACTGAGGTACACGAGGCAGCGCAGAGAGTTCATGCAACAGCTCACGATCCGGGAGGAGGAAAAGCCGGGATGGGCAATCCACTCTAGCAGTTATGTAACAGAGATGTAACTGACCCCAGACAGAGAAGGGCCAAAGCCCCGGCGTAACGGCGCGGTTTCAGCAGAACATCAACGCCAGCCAGGCCGGGTCTTCGATCACGTTCAGCAGGATGAAGCCGCCGAAGCGGTAGGTCCAGTACTGCGCCAGCGCCAGCAGTTCCGTGGCGCTCACTTGCCGGCGGCCTTTGCCTTGTTCACCACCGCGGCCGCCCGCACCAGCGCCTTGAAGGCTTTCTCATCGACTTCCTCGCCCTCATGGATGTCGATGGCGCGGCGGGTGTTGCCCTCAAGACTTGAGTTGAAAAGCCCTGCAGGGTCCTCGACTGAAGCGCCCTTGGCAAAGGTCAGCTTCACGGCCTTCTTGTAGGTTTCGCCGGTGCAGATGATGCCGTCCTGCGACCACACCGGCACGCTCCACTTCCACTCTTCCACCACCTTGGGCAGGGCTTGCTGGATCAGGCCGCGCATGCGCGCCAGCGTCTTGCCGCGCCAGTCGCCAAGGTCGGCGATTTTCTGGTCGATCAGCTGCGATGCGGATTCGTCGCTCGCTGCGGTTGCGCTCTTCTTCATGCTCCGCCGACCCTGAATTCCCCTGGCGTCACGCCATGGTGTTGCTTGAACCGCCTGTAGAAGGTCGACACTTCACTGAAGCCTGCGGCAAAGCCCACGTCCATCGCGCTCAGGTGCGCGCTGGCCGGGTCGCGCAGCAGCACGCAGGCCCGGGCCAGCCGCGCGCGTGTGAGGAATTCGTGAAACGTGGTGTCCGACATTTCAAAGAGCTGGTGCAAGGTGCGCAGCGAGATTGAAAACTCCCTGGCCAGCCGCACGCTGCTCATGTCCAGGTCCGACGCATGCAGCTCCACTTGCCGCATCACCTGCTGCAGCAGCGCCTTGCGCCGCGCCATGGGCCCGTGCTCGCGCATTTCCGCCGTGGCGCCCGCGGCGTTGGCCACCAGCGTGCACAAGGTGCTCACTGCCGCGTCCAGGCTGGCGGCGGACAGGGCCTGCTGGTTGCGCAGCAGGGCATCGAGCCAGCTGCGGATCAGCTCACGCTCGCCGCTCTGGTGCGTGAGCTTGACCATGGGCAGCTCGCCCGAGCCCAGGGCCAGCATGGGCGCCAGCCGGGCGCGGTCGATGCGCCAGAGCCTGAAGTCAAAGTCGCCTTGCGTCCCGGTCCTGAACTCCACGTTGGGGTCGGCGATCAGGATGTCGCCCGGCTGCGCCACCTCACTGCGCGCGCCCTGCTCGAACCAGGCCTGGCCTTCGCGCTGCACATACACATAGAAGGTGTCGCCGGGCTGCCGGCTGATGTCTTCGGGGCGGCGGCGTACCAGGTGACCGTCGCAATGGATGTCGGTCACGTCCAGCGTGCCCAGCTGGCGGCGCGCAATGCGGCCGCGAAACGGCTCGCTTCCGCTGCGCTCGGGCGAGAGCGCGTAGAGGTGCTGGGTGCAGGCCTCGCGCCACTTCTCGAAGCGCTCGGCGGGTTCAGCTGTGTCGGTGGACCATTCGAAGAACATGAAACGAAATGAACACCTGTAAGTTATTTCACAAAGGCGCGGAAAACCGCGAACTTTCGCCCATTTGCGCGCAAATTGCAAATGGGGGGCGCGTCCAGCGCCAAGGCGGATGCCCCGCGCGCGCCCATCATTGCCCCCCCATGTCCACAGCCACCACCGTTCTCATCGCCGACGACCACGCCCTGGTGCGCGACGGCATCCGCAATCTTGTCAGCAGTGTTCTGGGCGAGGTCGACTTTGCAGAAGCCGATGACGGCGAATCCCTGATGCAGGCGGCCGCCGCAACGCAGGCGCGCATCGCTCTGGTCGACCTGAACATGCCAGGGATGGAAAAGGGGTTCCGCCTTGCGGAACTGGCGCGCCGCCACCCTTCGCTGCCCCTGGTGGTGATCTCGGCGCTCACATCACCCGATATCGTGCGGCGCACACTGGAGATCGACACGGTGCATGCCTTCATCGCCAAGAGCGCGCCGTCGGAGCAGATCTGCGAGGCGATCGAGGCCGCCATGCAGGGCCGGCGCCTGCCCTTTGCCCTGCGCATGTCCGAGAGCAAACGGCCCGAGCTGATGCTGACGCCGCGCATGGAAGAAGTGCGGCAGCTGCTTCGCCAGGGCATGAGCAACAAGCTGATCGCCAGCACGCTGGGCCTGAGCGAAGGCACGGTCAAGAACTACATGAGCGAGATCTTCCGCGCCCTGAATGTGTCCAACCGCACGCAGGCCGCGCAGGTGGACGCCGACTCGCTGTGAAGCCGGCTGCGGACGAGCGGCCCGACGCCGAGGACAGCGCGCACACCGTGGTGTCGCTGTGGGCGCTGCGTGCCTGCGAGGTGGTGTGCGCGCTGATGTTCTCCACCGCGCTGCCCTGGCGGGACGTGTTCGGGTGGTTCGGCGTGATCGCCGCGGTGAGCGTGCTGCGCTGGTGGCACGTGAACCAGGGCGCGTTCAAGGCGCGGCCCAAGGCTTACCGCCGGCGGGTCTACCGAATCTACCTGTGGGTGTTGATGACCTATGTGGGCAGTGCCTGCTGGTTCCTGTACGTGCCGGGCAACCTGCCGATCCAGGCCGTGCTCATGAGTTACCTGCTGGGCAACGCGACGCTGATCGCGGTGCGCCTGACCGGCGACGTGATGCGCACCACCATCGCGCTGTGCCTGGCCATCGTGCCCACCTCGCTGCGCTTCATCGTCGAAGGCGCCGCCGGCAACACCCTGCTGCTGATGATGGGCGTAGGCGGGCTGATGATGACTGTGACCATGGTGTTCCTCTCGCGTGCCCAGGAAAGCAGCGTCAAGCACCAGTACGAGCAGCGCCGCCGTGCCGAGGCTGCGGCCAACGCGGTGGCCGCGCTGGGGCTGACCAAGTCGCGCTTCTTCGCCGCCGTGAGCCACGACCTGCGCCAGCCGGTCCACGCCATCGGCCTGTACCTGGACCCGCTGGCGCGCCTGAGCCAGGCCACGCAGGACCGCGCCGCGCAGCGCGCGGTCGAGGGCATACGCCAGTCGTGGCGCGCGCTGGACGACCTGCTCTCGCAGGTGCTGGACTTGACGCGCATGGATTCAGGCGTGGTGCAGGCCGATCTGCAGCCCACCGAGATCGCGCCGCTGGTGGCCAGCCTGGTGATGCAGCACAGCGCGGTGGCCGAGGCCGCCGGTGTGCGCATCGTCTCGCTCATGCACCCGGGCGCCTTCGCGATGGCCGACGCGCTGATGCTGGTGCGCGTGCTGTCCAACCTGCTGGACAACGCCATCAAGTTCTCGCCGCGCGGCGCCACGGTGGTGATTGCCTTGCGGCGAGGCAGGCGCCAGTGGCGGCTGCAGGTGCGCGACGCGGGCATGGGCATAGCGTTCAGCGCGCAGCAGCGCATCTTTGAAGAATTCGTGCAGATCGACAACGAGGCGCGTGACCGGCGCCGCGGCCTGGGCCTGGGCCTGGCCATCGCGCGCCGCTTCGCGCTGCTGATGAACGGCGACATCGAGGTGCGCTCGGCCCCCGGGCTGGGTTGCTGCATGACGGTGACCCTGCCCATGGCGGTGGCACTGGCCGACCGCGACATGCCGGCGCAGCCCGTGCGCTACATCGAGTCCGCACCGGCCGAGCTGCTGGCACATCCCGAAGCCGCACCCTTGCCGCCGCCCGTGCTGGCCATGCGCCACGTGCTGCTGGTGGAAGACGACTCGCTGGTGGCGGCGGCCACGCGCCAGCTGCTTCGCTCATGG
>CALRME020000218.1:0-5906 GCA_943369045.1 Sphingobacterium thalpophilum | reverse complement strand
CGCAGCACCTGCAGCAGCGGACGCACGCCGAACAGGCCGAACAGCAGGATGGTGATGGAGGCCAGCGTGGTCATGGCCACCACTTCGTAGATAAAGCGGGGGTGCGTGATCATCAGCATCGGCCCCGGCTGGATGCCGTGGATGATCATCGCGGCCATCAGCACGGCCGACGGCGCGGAGCCGGGGATGCCCAGCGCCAGCGAAGGAATGATGTGGCCGGGGATGGAAGCCATGTCGCCCGTTTCCGCCGCCATCAGGCCGTCGATCGAGCCTTTGCCGAACAGCTCTTTTTCCTTGCTCACGGCCTTGGCGGCGGCATACGACATCCAGGCGCCGGCATCCTCGCCAACGCCGGGTAGCAGGCCGGTGAACACGCCGATCACGCCCGAACGCAGCACGGTCCACTTGTACTGGATGATTTCCTTCCAGCGCGGCAGCACCGAGTCGCGCATCTCGACCATCTTGCGTTCGATCGGGTCGGACAGTGTGGTCAGCACCTCGGCCAGGCCGAAGGCGCCCACCAGCGCGGGGATCAGGCCTATGCCGCCTGAGAGTTCGTCCCAGCCGAAGGTCAGGCGGTTGTAGGCGTACAGGCTCTCCTGCCCGACCTGGGCGATGAGCAGGCCCAGCAGGCCCATCAGCCAGCCCTTGAGCGGGTCGTTGCCCACGATGCTGCCCGACATGGTGACGCCGAACAGCGCCAGCCAGAAAAACTCGAACGCGCCGAACGACAGCGCCACTTCGGCCAGCAGGGGCGTGAACAGCGCCAGGCAGACCACGCCGAACAGCGTGCTGACGAAGGCGCCCGAGGTGGCGATGCCAATCGCGCGGCCGGCCTGCCCCTGCAGCGCCAGCGCGTAGCCGTCCGCGCACGATGCCGCGTTGGCGGCCGTACCGGGGATGTTGAGCAGGATGGCGGTGCGCGAGCCGCCGTACAGCGCGCCCACATAGGAGCAGATCAGCACCAGGATGGCGTCATTGGCCTGCAGCTTGATGGTCAGCGTCGTGAGCAGCGCGATGGCCAGCGTGGCCGACAGGCCGGGCAGGATGCCCATCACGATGCCGACGAAGGCCCCGCCCAGACCGTACAGCAGGGTCATCGGGTTCATGAAGCTGAGATAGGCGTGTCCCAGGTCGGACAGTCCTTGGAGCATGGGAAGGCCTTTAAGGCAGGCGCACCAGGAACAGCTCCTGGAACACGAGGTGCGTGATGACGGATGCGAGAACGCCGATGAGCAGGGCCTTGGCCCACACGCGCGGCGCCAGGCTGCGCTGCAGCGGGTCAGGCGACATGCGCTGGAGGATGAGGATGGAGGCGGTCACATAGATCGACGAGGCCAGCCAGAACGGCAGGCCGTGCCCGACCAGCACCACGCTGTAGCCCAGGCACAGCGCCAGCACGATCCAGATGCGCTTGCGTTCCTCCCGCTGGTGTCCTGTGGTGGCCGGCAGTGACTGGGCCATCGCGCCGCGGCGCCAGCTGCGCAGCGCCAGCACGATACCCAGGCCCAGCATCACCAGACCAAGCAGGCCCGGCAGCAGGCCGGGCACCGTGACCGGGTTGATGTTCTGCGCTTCCAGCCGGTCCATGCGCAGGGAGGCAACCAGTGTTGCCGCGCCCAGCGCCATCCAGCCCAGCCCATCAACCAGGTCAGAGCGTGGCGGCATGGCTTCCTTGTCGCTCATCGCTTCAACTCCAGCTCAGGGCTTGGGGATGCCGACCGTGTCTGGCGAAACCTTGGTCTTGCCGCTGGCATGCAGGTTCCAGGCGTTGGCCTGCACGGCGGGGAACACAGCCTGCTGGGCAGCCTCTCCCGACAGCGGCAGGAACAGCGCGCCGCGGCTGTTGGCGTACTTCTTCAGTTGCTCGCTCCTGGCGATCTGGTTGGCCCAGATGGCTTCCACGGTCTTGACAACCTCGTCCGGCACACCCTTGGGAATGAAGATGCCGAAGTAGTTGGGCGGTGCCGAAAAGCCGGGCAAGGTGCCAGACAGCGGCGGGATGGTGCCGAAGCCTTCGAGTTCCAGCGGCTTGTCGCCGACCACGGCCAGCGGGCGCAGGCGCTTGCCGCGGATCATGTCGGCCTGTTCGACAGCCAGCTGCGTGGTCATGTCAGCCTCACCGGCCACCACGGCCACCACGGCGGGGTTGCCGCCGTCATAAGAGACTTCCTTGTACTTGACGCCGGTGGCCTTGACGATCTGGTCCATGGCCGCGTGCGCGGCGGACGTGACGCCGGCGGTGGCCACGCTGATCTGGCCGGGCCGGGCCTTCATGTCGTCGATCAGCTCCTTGGCGTTCTTCCAGGGGCGGGCGGGGTTGACGCCGATCACCTGGATGTTGGCGACGTTGAGGAACAGGTGCCAGTCCTTGATGCTGGTGTTGACCGAGCCCAGGGTCTGGTAGGTGCCCAGGTCCTGGGCGGCGCCTGCCGTCCAGGTGTATCCGTCCTTGGCCGCATCCAGCGCGCTCTTGGTGCCGATGGCGCCCGAAGCGCCCGGCTGGTTCACCACCACGATGGTCTGGCCCAGCGCCTTTTCCATTTCAGCCGCCGCCACACGCGTGACCTGGTCGGTCGAGCCGCCTGCCGCCCAGGGCACGATCAGGTTGATCGGGCGGGTGGGCTTCCACTGGGCCACTGCCGGTGCTGCGAAGGCCACGGCGGCGACGGCCAGGGAAACTGCCTTGATGAAATATCGTTTTTGCATGGTGTCTCCGGGTTAATTCACTAAACGGTTAATTGATCAACTTTAAGGACAAGGCAGGGGGCTGTCAACGAGGGTTGCCCTAGGGTTGGCCCGACTTCAGGCGGCCAGCCAGCGTTCGCGGTGCTTCGCCACGAAAGCATCGTCGACGAGGTGCGGGTAGTCGGCCTGTACGCGGCTGAGCTCGGCGGCCTGGCCGGGGCTCAGGCCCTCGTTCGGGTCCAGGCACCAGATGCCTTCCAGCAGGCCCTGCCGGCGCAGGATCTCGTGGCAGCCGGCAATGCAGCCATGGAAGTCGTGCGCCACGTCGAACAAGGCGGCATTGCAGTCGGTCACCTGCGCGTCCATCTCCAGCAACTGCGAGGAGATGGTGCCTTCCTCGATGGCGGTGTGGACGAGCTCCAGCAGCCGCACGGCGCGCTGCGTCCACACGCTCCAGTGGCCCAGCAGGCCGCCGCGTATGCGCACGGTCACCGGCTGGCCATCGCGCATGAAGGTGAACGGCGTGACCAGGTCCAGCACGATGTGGTCGTCGTTGCCGGTGTAGAGCGTCACGCGCTCCTCGGCCTTTGCAGCCACCACGCCGCGGATCACGTCGAGCGTGCGGTAACGGTGGAAGGGCGCCATCTTGATGGCCACAACGTTGTCGATCTGCGCAAAGCGCGTCCAGAACGACATCGGCAGGTGGATGCCGCCGACGGCCGGCTGCAAATAGAAGCCGACCAGCGGCATCACCTGCGCCACGGCCGCGCAATGCGCCACGATTTCGTCCTCGCTCGCGCCCTTCATCGCCGCCAGGCTGAGCAGGCCGGCGTGGTAGCCCAGGCCGCGCGCGATACCGGCTTCGTTCACCGCCTGTGCGGTCTGCCCGGCCAGGCCGGCGACCATGAAGAGAGGGCGCTTGCCGCCTATCGGTTCCCACTCCTGCGCGGTCTTCATGGCGAGTTCGAGCACCGGCTCGTACAGGCCGACATCGCGGATGGCGAACTGCGTGGAATGCACACCAACGGCCACGCCGCCCGCGCCTGCGTCCAGGTAATAGCGCGTCATCGCGCGCTGGCGGCGGGCGTCGAGCTGGCGGCTGGCGTCCAGCGCCAGCAGGTGCGCCGGGATCACGCTGCCGTTGCGCAGGACGGAAAGGGAGGCGGCGGGGATGTCGGTCCATTTCATGTTCAGTACTTCCCGTCGCGTGCTTCGTAGTGGGTTGGCTTGCCCAGGCTGTCGCCGCCGCGCCGCGCCCAGTCGGCCGTCCAGTCCAGCATCTGTTCCAGGCTGACCTGCGGCGGGCCGAACAGGCGGAAGGCTTCGCTGCAGTCGACCAGCCAGGCGGTCTCTGCTTCCTTGCCGGTGAGCAACGGTTCTATGCCCAGCCGCTTTCCGAGTGCGACGGCCACGTCGCGGATCGCAATGCGCGGGCCGCTGAGGTTCAGCGCCGAGGTGGGTGTGTCGCAGTGCGCCAGCGAGCGCAGCGCCCAGTCGTTGGCCTCGCCCTGCCAGATGATGTTGGCGTGGCCCATGGCCAGGTCGATCGGCTGGCGGGCCATCACCTTTTGCGCCACGTCATGCAGCACGCCGTAGCGCATGTCGATGGCATACGACAGGCGCAGCAGCCGGCCGGGCGTCTGGTGCTCGTGCGAGAAGTGCTGGAACATGCGCTCGCGCGCCACGCAGGAGTTGGCGTACTCGCCTGACGGGGCCGTCGGCGGCATGCTCTCGGGCGAGCCCGGCCCCGAGGTGCTGACGAAGGGATAGACGCAGGCGGTCGAGAAAGTGGCGATGCGCGAACGCGGGAAGCGCTCGGCCACCAGTGCCGGCACATGGGCGTTCATCGCCCAGGTCAGCCACTCGCTCCCGGTTGAGCCGAACTTGCGGCCGGCCATGTAGACGATGTTGGCGGCGTCGGGCAAGTCCGCCAGCGCGTCACGCGAGAGCAGGTCGGCCTCTATGCATTCAACGCCGTGGCCTTCAAGCTCGCCGCGCAAGCCTTCCTGCGAAAAGCGGGCCACACCGATCACGCGGCGCTCCGGCGCAGCGCGCTTTGCCATGCGAGCCAGCGTCGGCCCCATCTTGCCGCCCACACCCAGCACCATGATGTCGCCGGGCGCGCGCCCAAGGTCCTGCACCAGGGCGTCCGAAGGGCGGCTCATCACCTCCTCCAGCTGGGTGACGTCGTCAAATCGTGCGGGCAGGCTCATCGCGGCTCCAGTAGAAGTAACGACTTTAACCAGATGGTGAATTACCTCAATGCGTTGGAACCCGTAAATCCAAACACCCAAAAACGCATGGCGGCGCGACAATCGCTCCCATGAAAAATGTCTGCCTGATTGGCGCGCCCACCGATGTCGGCGCCAGTGTCCGCGGCTCGGGCATGGGGCCGGACGCGCTACGCGTGGCAGGGCTGGCCCAGGCGCTGCGCCAGCACAAGCTCACCGTCATCGACCGCGGCAACCTGGCCGGCCCGCCCAACCCGTGGCTGCCGCCCACCGATGGCCTGCGGCACCTGGACGAGGTGGTGGCCTGGAACCGCTCGGTGTTCGATGCAGTCGACGAGGTGCTGGGCGCAGGCGATGTGCCCCTGCTGATGGGCGGCGACCATTGCCTGGCCATTGGTTCGATCAGTGCCATCGCCCGCCATTGCCGCAAGCAGGGCAAGAACCTGCGCGTGGTCTGGCTGGACGCGCATTCGGATGTGAACACCGGCGCCATCAGCCCCAGCGGCAACATCCATGGCATGCCGGTGGCCTGCCTGCTGGGCCACGGCCCGCCGGCGCTCACGGGCTGGAGCGGGGAGCGCCATGCCTTGAGCCCGCAGGACATCGATTTCATTGGCATCCGCAGCGTCGACCAGGAAGAGCGGCAAGCGATCCGCGCGCTCGACCTGCAGGTCTACGACATGCGGCACATCGACGAGCACGGCATGCGCCACACCATGACCGAGGTGCTGCAGGATGTGGATGAGAACACCCACCTGCATGTGAGCTTTGACCTTGATTGCCTGGACCCGGCCGACGCGCCGGGCGTGGGAACGGCCGTGCGTGGCGGTCCGACCTACCGCGAGATGCAGCTGTGCATGGAAATGATTGCGGACACCGGCCGCATGGCCTCGCTTGACGTGGTGGAGATCAACCCGGCGCTGGACGTGCGCAACCGCACAGCCGAGCTGGCTGTGGAGTTCATCCAGAGCCTGTTCGGGGCTTCAA
>CALRME020000217.1:0-5918 GCA_943369045.1 Sphingobacterium thalpophilum | reverse complement strand
GGCAATGTCTGTCATGAGCCTGAAGGTTGTACGCAATCCCCGGCGTTTGCGGCGTAGGACCGCACCCACAGTTTCTACCGCCCAATGCCTGCGTGGCCTGCCGTACCGCAAAACTAATCTTCGTTGGCCATTCCGGCAAACAACCCTAGCCATCTCAACCCAACGGAGAGCAAAACCATGGCCGTGACCCGAAACGAAAAAGACGCTTGCGACCTGCTGGACCAGGACCACAAGGAAGTGAAAAAGATGTTCAAGGAATACGAGGGCCTGGCCGGCTCGAAAGCCAAGGCATCGCTCAAGCGCAAGCAGGAACTCGCGACCGGGATCTGCAAGGCCCTGACAGTGCACGCACAGATCGAGGAAGAGATTTTCTACCCCGCGTTCCGCGCCGCGGTCAAGGACCAGGACCTGGTCAACGAGGCCGAGGTCGAACACCAGGGCGCCAAGGACCTGATCGCGCAGATTGAGGCCAGCGACCCGTCCGACGACAAGTTCGATGCCAAGGTCACGGTGCTGGGCGAATACATCGACCACCACGTCAAGGAGGAGCGCAACGAAATGTTCCCCAAGGCCCGCGTTGCCAGGGGCCTGGACCTGATGGCCATGCGCGACGAGCTCGAGTCGCGCAAGGAAGAGCTGATGGGCGAAGTCGCCGCCTGATCTTGCGCCTTCTTACCACCAATAGCATCACCGTCGAGTGCGCGCAGGACTGTCCGGTCGTTGCCATGCTTCGACCGCGCAGCGGCCACGCCCAGTGGGTCGTGGCCGAGCGCTACGAGCTCAAGCCCTGGGTGTCCGCCACGGAGTATGTGGACGGCTACGGCAACCTGTGCCAGCGCTTCGTCATCCCGCAAGGCAGGATGGTCATGAAGGTCAGCTCCGAAGTGGAGGTGGCCGACCAGCTGGCCGTGGACGTGCACGCGCAGTTCACGCAGGTTGCAAGCCTGCCCGACAGCGCACTGGTGTACCTGCTGCAAAGCCGCTACTGCCCGTCCGACAAGATGGAAGACCGCGCCCACAAGATCACCAAGGGCTGCTCGCCGGGCTATGCCCAGGCGGAGCGGATCCGGGCCTGGATCCAAGAGAAGCTGCGCTACGAATACGGTGTCAGCGACCAGACCACCGATGCCCTCGATACGCTGCGTCACGGCGCCGGCGTGTGCCGCGACTTCGCCCATGTGGGCGTGTCGCTGTGCCGCAGCCTGCAGATCCCGGCGCGCTTTGTTGTCGGCTATCTGCACAAGCTTGACCCGATGGACATGCACGCCTGGTATGAGGCTTACGTTGGCGGCCAGTGGTACACCTTCGACCCGACGCAGGACAAACCGCTGGGCGGGCGCGTCGTGGTCGCCTATGGCCGCGACGCCGCCGACGTGGCCTTCCTGTCGAACTACGGCGAAATGGAACTCACGAAGATGGAAGTCGGCGTGCACGAACTGAAAACGCTGTAGCCTGGAAGAAATACCGGCGCGGCTTGCCGCCCGAAAACGGCCCGTAAGCCGCATGGATACTGCTTGTGCGTTTTGGCAGCTTTAGCCGCGTTTGATCTCGCGCAGCATGAACAGGTAGAGGCTCTCCACCTTCTCGCGCGCCCACGGCGTTTTGCGCAGGAACTTCAGGCTTGACGACAGGCTCGGGTCGGTGGTGAAGCAGCGCACGGGGATGCGCGCCCCCAGCCCCGGCCAGCCGTAATGCGCCACCAGCGCGGTGACGATGGCTTCCAGCGTCAGGCCGTGCAGGGGGTTGCGGGGCTGGGCGGGTGGGGTGGCGGGAGGTACGGCATCGTCGGTCATGGCAACGAGCTTAACAACGCTTGCGGCGATTTCCTACGTCTGAGACCGGGCGGCACCGACATTCGCGACGCAGCAGCCAACGCATGATTTCACCCATCGCGGCGTAGTAGTCGCGGCCAAATTCAAGAAACCAGCTCCAGCGCCGACATACCTTCCATGGTCTACGCAATCTTCGCCATCTCCCTGATCGTCGCCCTCGGCGCGATCTACGCGTCGGCCGTGGCCTGGATCTACTTCCGGCAGGAACGCCTGCTGTTCGAACCCGACCCGCTCGCCGCCGACCAGCGCCTGTGCGCCGACGAGGACGTCTGCGAGCACTTCATCGACGTCCCGGGGGCACGCCTTTCGGTGGCGCAACTTTCTTTGCCCAGCCCGCGCGGCGTGGTGTTTTACCTGCACGGCAACTCCGGCAACCTGCAGAAGTGGATGGCCGGGCTGGAATCGTTTCGTGAAATGAACTTCGACGTGGTGATGTTCGACTACCGCGGCTTTGGCAAGAGCTCCGGCGCCATCGCCAGCGAAGCGCAGCTGCAGGCCGATGTGCGTGCGGTATGGGCGCACTTTGCACCCCAATACGAAGGCAAGCGCATCGTGATCGCCGGCCAGTCGCTGGGCACGGGCCTGGCCTCCAGCCTGTCGGCCGACCTGTGCGCCGCGGGCCGCGCGCCCGACCTGACCATGATGGTTTCGCCCTACAGCAGCATGCGCGCGCTGGCCGACGAGCTCTACCCCTGGGTGCCCAGCATGGTGCTGCGCTACCCGCTGATGTCGGTGGACTGCGCCGGCCGCATGAAGGGCGCGGTGATGTTGATCCACGCGGAGAAAGACACGCTGATCGGCCTGCACCACAGCGAGGCCCTGCGGCGCGCGGCGCCCCACGCCCAGTTCCATTGCGTGGCGGGCGCGGGCCACGGCGATGTGCACCAATTCCCTGCGTTCCGCGCGGCTGTCACCTCCGCGCTGGGCTGCCTTTAGCCCCTGCTCCTAGAATTCGAACTGCCCGCGCGCCGCAAGGTTCGCGGGCACAAGCGTTCTCAGGGCGGGGCGGAATTCCCCACCGGCGGTATCCGCAGCTTCATTGACTGCGGGAGCCCGCGAGCGCCCGGCACCGCGCAAACGGCGCCGGGGTCAGCAGACCTGGTGAGATGCCAGGGCCGACGGTCACAGTCCGGATGAGAGAGAAATACTGGACACCATGGAAAACACTACACAACTCACGAACCCCCAGGCCCGTGTGGCCGTCATCTCATCGTCTTGGCACAGCGACATCGTCGGCAAGGCGCGGCAAGCGCTGATGGAAGTATTTGGCGAGGCAGGTCTTGCGACCAGCCAGGTCGATCACTTCGACGTGCCCGGTGCTTTTGAAATCCCGCTACATGCGCAAAAGCTCGCGAAGACCGGCCGCTACGACGCCATCATCGCCTGCGGCCTGGTCGTCAACGGCGGCATCTACCGCCACGAATTCGTTGCCCACGCCGTTATCGACGGCCTGATGCGGGTGCAGCTCGATACCGGCGTGCCGGTGTTCTCGGCGGTACTGACGCCGCGCGACTTTCACGAGACGCATGAGCACCAGCGCTTTTTCAGCGAGCACTTCGTCAAGAAGGGCGCCGAGGTGGCACATGCCTGCCTGAAAACAATGGCGGGGCTGCGGGCGCTGGAAGCGGCCTAGCGCTGTAGGTTCCAAGTGCTAGGATGGCGCAAGAGGGAAGAGAATCTTGCGCAGTACAAAGCCATGGGTGGACAGAGGCGTTCCGGCGTTCGTCGCAGCAGCGCTGTTCCTGCTCGGCCCGACTGCTTCCGCACAGAAAGTCTACAAATGCGGCGCCGCATTTCAGGACCAGCCCTGCGCCTCCGAGGAAGTGCAAAAGCGCTTTTCCACCACCTCCGGCAGCTTTTCCATCGACCAGGTCAATCCCGATACCAGCAGGCAGTGCGCCTCGCTCGCGCAGGAGGCCATGCCGTACTGGAGCCGCCTGAACAGGGGCGAGAGCGTGGAATCGCTGCGGGCCGAGATCAACGCCCGTCCGGTCAGCGGCCAGGAAAAGAGCGCGATGCGGGATTTCCTGCTGGCCATCAGGCAGTACACGGGCACACCGGTCCAGGTCCGCTCCCAGTTCGAGGCCCAGTGCATGGCCAACACGCGGCGACCGGCCGTGGTGGCTGACAACAGGTCCCCCGAATCTGCGGGCGGTGCGTCCGTGGCGGCTGCGCGTGCAGCCGCACGCGCAGCCAACCGTGCGGCGCGCGCCGCTGAACGAAACTAAAAGGAAGTCACGACATGCGGTCGGCTTATCTGGTGCTGGGTGTCCCCGGCAATGCCTCCATCGACGACATCGAGCGGGCCTTCGAGAAGGCAAGGCAGTTCTATTCCCCCCAGCAGCTGGCCGATGTCGAGGGCATGGTCGATCGCTTCAATGAAGTCAAGACGGCCTACGCCGTGCTGCGCAACCCCGACAGCCGCGCCGCGCACGATCGCAAGCTGGCCGCCGCGCCGCGCCAGGTCCTGGCGAGCCGCATCGTGGTGGAGCCCGATGAAGGCTCGCCGATGAAGAAGTACTTTGTCGCCGGCCTGCTGGTCGTGGGCACGCTTTTCGGCGTGGGGTTCTACGTGAGCAGCAAGAATGCCGAGGCCCGCCAGCAGCAGGCGGCGGCAGAGCTGGCGGCAAAACAGCTGGCGGCAAAAGAAGACGAGCAGCGGCGCGCCGAGGAAGAGAAGGCCGAAGCGGCGCGCGTCCAGGCCCAGAGAAAGGCCGAAGCCGATGACCGGCGGTTCTCGGCGGAAACCCGGAATCTGGCGGCCAGGGTTTCGGCGGACATGAACCGGCAGGAGGCGATGGCCCAGCAGCAGCGTAGCCAGGAAGCCTATGCCGCCCAGCAGCAGGCCACGCGGGCGGCGCAGGAAGAGCGCACGCGGGTCTATGAAGCGCAGCGCCGGCTCGCGATGGACAAGCAGCGCATCCGCGAGCTCTGCTGGCAGCAGTACCGCAAGACGGAGTGCTAGGGCGTCAACGGGCGCTGGTCATTCCAGCCAGCCGGCCAGGGCCTGCGCCAGCGTCCAGTCCTCGGGCGAGGTCAGTTTGATGTTGCGCTTTTCGCCCGGCACAACGCCGATTTCGTAGCCGGCGCGCAGCACCAGCTCCTGCAGCGACCCGGCCTGCCAGTTCCCGGCCTGGGCGCGGTCCAGCACATCCAGCAACAGCGTCCGGCGAAAGGCGCAGGGTGTCTGCACCAGCGCGGCATTGCGCGCGCCGATGATCTGCGCTACACGCCCGTTTTCGGTGATCGCCACCGGCATGTCCAGCGGCAGGAAGGTGCCCGCGGCGCCACTGCCCTGCCGCGCGTTCACCAGCACCGCCTGCGCCAGTGCGAGCGAGGCGAAAGGCCGTGACACATACCAGACGCTGACCCACTCCCGTGTCGCCGCGCGCACCAGCCGGTGCACGCTGTCCTGGCGCGTGGCGCCGCCTACAATGCAGGTGCAGGCACCGGTACCTGCCGGGAGCGCACCGGCGCCGGCCGCGCGTGCCACGATCACCTCGCCGCCCATGCCCTGGGCCTTGCGCACCAGCCACTCTTCCAGCGTCCGACCGTTGAGCGCCAGCCGGGCCTTGGGGCCCAGGCCGAGCCGCTCGCCCGAGCCGGCGGCGGCGATGAGCACGGATACGTCATTCATGGCCGGTCACCCGCGTTGCAGCGGTGGTGTGAGCGCGATGATTGCGTCCAGCGCATCAAGGCAGCGCATCATCCGGGCGTCCCAGCCGCAGCGCATGGCGATCTGCTCGAGCAGGCGGCGGGTGCGCTGTGCGTCGCCGCGCAGCCAGCGCTCGGCGAGGCTCTTGAGCGCGAAGCAGCGCCAGTTGGTGTTGAAGTCGTTCTGCGAGGGGTTGGAGATGGATGAGTCCCACTCCAGCACCGGCGTTACCCACTGGCCGTACATCGCCGTGAGCAGCACGTTGGCGTCATCGGGCCACCATACGGTGCCCGCGGGGCTGTGGCGCTCCATCAGGCCGAACCAGGGATAGTGCGTGATCCGCTGGTACGAAGGCGGCTTGCCGTACAGCCACACCCCGCCGGCGATACGCCCGTGCTCCGGCTCGCGCCGCATGCCGAACACGTCGAGCA
>CALRME020000216.1:0-5939 GCA_943369045.1 Sphingobacterium thalpophilum | reverse complement strand
CTGCGCAGGTCGCCTTCGCTCATGCCGACGCGGCGCGCTGCGTCGGCCACGCTCATGGTCGAGGGCGCGCTCCAGGCGGTCCAGCTCGCGTACTGGCCCTGGGTATAGGCCTCGTGGTTGCGCTGGAACACGGTGGCGTTGTCCCACGGCAGCAGGATCTGCGGCGTGCCGGCGGCCAGGATCACGGGCCGGTTGGCCGAGGGGTTGAGCGCCTTGAAGTCCTCGATCTTCACGTCGGCGAGCCTGGCGGCAAGCTCCACGTCGATGTCGCGCGTGACGTTGACGGTCTGGAAGTAGGGGTGGTTTTCGATCAGCGGCAGCTCGGTGCGGAACTGCTCGGGCGTGGCCACCAGGTTCTTGACGGCCTGCAGCTTGGGCACGTACATGCGAGTTTCATTGGGCATGTTCAGGTCGACATAGGCCGTGCCCACGCCACTCTTCTGGTTCTTCGCGATGGCGCGGCCGACGCTGCCCTCACCCCAGTTGTAGGCCGCCAGCGCCAGGTGCCAGTCGCCGAACATGCCATGCAGCTTCTGCAGGTAGTCGAGCGCGGCGCGGGTGGAGGCCAGCACGTCGCGCCGGTCGTCGCGGAACACGTTTTGCTTGAGTTCGAAATAGGTGCCGGTGGCAGGCATGAACTGCCACATGCCGGCGGCGCGGGCGCTGGAGACGGCCTGCGGGTTGAAGGCGCTTTCGATGAAGGGCAGCAGGGCCAGCTCGGTGGGCATGTTGCGGCGTTCGAGCTCTTCGACGATGTGGAACAGGTACTTCTTCGAGCGCTCGGTCATGCGCTGGATGTAGTCGGGCCGGGTGGCGTACCACTGCTCCTGCTGGCGCACCAGGTCGGTGTCCAGGTTGGGCATGGCGAAGCCGCGGCGGATGCGCTCCCACAGGTCGGCCGGCGGCGCCAGCATGGCCACGCCCCTGGACGCGGCCTGGGCGGCCGTGATGGGCTGCATGGGTCCGCCGGGGATGAAGGCGGGCGCAGGCGCTGCGGGCTGGGTGGCGGCGGGCGTTGCGGCAGCGGCCTGCTCGGGTCTGGCTGCGGGCGGTTGCGTCGCGCAACCGGCCAGCCAGAGCAGGGCGGCGAGCAGCGCGGCCTTGCCGGTGTGGAGGTGCAATGTCATCTGAACTCGTTCTTCCATTGGCGGATCACGGCGAAAACGCCGGTCTCGTCCGTTGCGGTGGCCGCGTCATGCGCGCGGGCGGAGTCAATCACGGTGCTCTGGCGGGTACGCAGGAAAGGGTTGATCTGCTTTTCCACGGCGATGCTCGAAGGCAGGGTCGGCGAACCCCCGGCCCGCAAGGCCTCGCAGCGTGCCCGGTAATCGATCAGTTGCGCGTTGCCGGGTTCCACAGCCACCGCGAATTTCAGGTTCGACAGCGTGTATTCGTGGGTGCAGCATACGCGTGTGTCCCCGGGCAGGGCCGCGAGCTTGTCCAGCGAAGCAAGCATCTGGGCCGGCGTGCCCTCGAAGAGACGCCCGCAACCGCCCGAGAAAAGCGTGTCGCCACAGAACAGCAGGGGCTTGCCGTCCATGTTTTCGCAGTAGTAGGCGATGTGGCCTGCGGTGTGGCCCGGGACGTCAAACACCCTGAAGTCCAGGCCCAGCACCTCGATGCTGCTGCCTTCAGAGAGGCGCACCAGCGGTCCGGGGATGTTTTCGGTTGCCGGGCCCCAGACCTTCGCGCCCGTTGCCTCACGCAGCTGGTTGACGCCACCGGTGTGGTCCGCATGGTGGTGCGTGACTAGAATCGCTTCCAGTTGCAGGCCCGTCGCCTGCAAGGCCGCAAGGACCGGCTGGGCATCGCCCGGGTCCACCACCAGGGCTCTTTGCCCGTCGTGCAGGAACCACAGGTAGTTGTCCTGGAAAGCGGGCAGCGGTATTAACTTCATGAGCGACCCGATTATAGGAATGCAGCAGTGGTTTGAAACGCCGCCCGGCCAGTACCTGCTGGCCTGGCAGCAGGCGGAGTTCGACCGTGCAGTGGCCGACGTGTTCGGCTTTCACGCGCTGCAGCTGGGCATGCCGGGCCTGGATACGCTGCGCAACAACCGGATGCCGCACAAGTGGCTGGCGCTCAGCGAGGGCCGCGCAGGCGCGCCGGCTTCGATCATCACGGAGTTTTCGGCCCTGCCTTTCCCCGAGAACAGCCTGGACCTGGTGGTGCTGCCGCATTCCCTGGAACTGCACCCCGACCCTCACATGACGCTGCGCGAGGTCGAGCGGGTCCTGGTGCCCGAAGGCCGGGTCATCATCTGCGGCCTGAACCCGGCCAGCCTCTGGGGCCTGCGCCAGCGGCGCGCCCACCTGTACCGGCGCATGGGCTTTGGCGACCTGTACCTGCCCGACGCGGGCGAGTTCATCGGCTACTGGCGGCTGCGCGACTGGCTGCGGCTGCTGAGCTTCGAGGTGGAAAGCGGGCGCTTTGGCTGCTACAGGCCCTCTTTCAACACTGACAAATGGCTTGGGCGTTTTGACTGGATGGACAAGGCCGGCGCGCGCTGGTGGCCGATCTTCGGCGCTGTGTACTTCATCGAGGCCGTCAAGCGGGTGCGCGGCATGAAGCTGATCGGCGCGCGCTGGAGCGCGACGCCCAGCATCGCCACGGCACCGGTTCCCCTTGCAAACAAGCTCACCGGCAAGCTCACTTCCCCCTCCACCCAACGCGAACACGAAAGCGTCTTTTGAACCCGATAGAGATCTACACCGATGGCGCCTGCAAGGGCAATCCCGGCCCCGGCGGCTGGGGCGTGCTGCTCAAGTCCGCCGGCACTGAAAAGGAGCTGTTCGGCGGCGAACTGGGCACCACCAACAACCGCATGGAAATGATGGCGGTGATCCAGGCGCTGGAGGCGCTCAAGCGCCCGTGCGCCGTGGCTCTGTACCTGGACAGCCAGTACGTGCTCAAGGGAATTACCGAGTGGCTGCCGGGCTGGAAGGCCAAGGGCTGGAAGACCGCCAGCCGGCAGCCGGTCAAGAACGTGGACCTGTGGCAGCGGCTGGACGCGCTGGTGTCCGGGGGCGGCCACACCATCGATTGGCGCTGGGTGCGCGGCCACAATGGCGACCCGGGCAACGAGCGCGCCGACCAGCTGGCCAACAAGGGCGTGGAAGCGGCTTTGGGCCGCTGAATGTAAAGCGCGGGTAAAAGCCCAGGCGGCCGGCGTCCAAAGACGGGATTTAGACGCAAAAACGCCACGGACCCGGCGTTGCACTGGGGCTACTGCGAATGTCTTTTTTCGCCTGTCACTGATACATTTCGGCAGGTTTGACCCGGACAAACCCGCAGTTCCAAAGAATTACCCGATCACGCTCCCCATTCATGGCAAAAAAAGTACTCCACATCGCGGTGGCCGTTTTCGGCATCGCGGCAGCTTCAGGCGCGGCCTGGTGGCTCCAGCAAAAGCCGTCCGCCCCGGCTGACCGCGCAGCGCAGGCCAGCCCGCCGGCTCCGGGCGCCAGCGGTTCAGGCGGCTCCCGCCCGCCTGCCGTCGAAGTGGCCAAGGTCGAGCTGGTCAAGCTCACCGACGATGCCCAGGCCGTGGGCAGCCTGCGCTCGCGCCAGGGGGTGATCCTGCGCCCCGAGGTGAGCGGCCGCGTGACGCAGCTCAATTTCCGCGACGGCGACCGGGTGAAAAAGGGCCAGCTACTGGTGCAGCTCGATGACCAGCTGCCGCTGGCCCAGGTGCAGCAGGCCAATGCCGAGATGTCGATCGCCCAGGCCAACCACAAGCGCAACCAGGAGCTGGTGGCGCAGAACTTCATCAGCCAGCGCTCGGTCGACGAAAGCGCTGCCAACCTGCAGGTGGCCCAGGCCAAGCTGTCGCTGGCCCAGGCCACGGCGGCGCGGCTGCGCATCCTGGCGCCGTTCAACGGAATGGCAGGCATCCGCACCATCAACGTGGGCGACTACCTCAAGGACGGCGCCGACATCGTCAACATCGAGGACATCGAAGCCATCTTCGTGGACTTCCGCCTGCCCGAGCGGTTCCAGACCAAGATCCAGCGCGGCCAGCGGGCCGTGGTGGACATCGACGCTTTGCCCGGCCGCAAGTTCACGGCCATCGTGCAGGCGATCGACCCCCTGGTCGATGCCAACGGCCGCTCGGTCGGTGTGCGCGGCTGCATCGACAACCGCGCCATGCAGCTGCGCCCGGGCATGTTCGCCCGCGTGACGGCTGTGTTCGGCGAGCGCGACAGCGCCAGGGTCATCCCGGAAGAAGCCATCGTTCCGCAAGGCGGCCGCCAGACCGTGCTCAAGCTGGTTGACGGCCCCGATGGGGACACCAAGATCGCGCAGCGGGTGGAAGTCAAGGTCGGCATCCGCCGGCCTGGCCGCGTGGAGATCACCGACGGCCTGCAGGCCGGCGATGTCGTGATCACGGCGGGCCAGCAGCGCATCCAGAAGGATGGCACGGCGGTGCGCGTGGTGGAACTCACCCGGCAGGGCGGTGGCGGTGGCGCAGGTGGCGGCGCGGGCAGGCCCCAGGCCGCTGCTTCGGCGCCGGCCGCGGCGGCTTCAGGCGCGGTGTTGGCGGCAGCGCCGGCGGGAACGCCTGCGCGTGGCCCGGCTCCAAAGATCGATGGCCCCAACCCCTGCGCCGTGACGGCATCGAGCGAAAGCCCGGCAGGCAAGGTCGGCCCGGCTGGCGCGGGCGGGCGCCCGCGCAAGTCCTGACCCTTCGCGGAGCATTCCATGCAACTGCCTGAAATATCGATACGCCGGCCGGTCTTTGCGACCGTGCTGTCGCTGCTGGTTCTGCTGATAGGCGCCGTTAGCTTCACCCGCCTGGCGGTGCGCGAATACCCCAAGATCGACGAGCCCGTGGTCACCGTGAGCGTGAAATACCCCGGCGCCTCGGCCGAGGTGATCGAGACCCAGGTGACCAAGGTGCTGGAGGACTCCATCGCCGGCATCGACGCGGTGGACGTCATCACCTCCATCAGCCGCGCCGAGCAGGGCCAGATTTCGGTGCGCTTCCGGCTGGAGAAGGATGCCGACGCTGCGGCGGCCGAGGTGCGTGACCGCACGTCGCGCGTGCGGGGCCGGCTGCCGCAAGCCATTGAGGAACCGGTGATCGCCAAGGTGGAGGCTGATGCCTTCCCGGTGATCTGGCTGGCCTTCACCAGCGACACGCTCAGCCCGCTCCAGATCAATGACCTGGTCAACCGCATCGTCAAGTCGCGGCTGCAGACCGTGACCGGCGTGGCAGACGTGCGAATCTTCGGCGAGCGCAAATACGCCATGCGGGTCTGGCTTGACCCGGAAAAGCTGGCCGGCTACCGCCTGACCACGCAGGACGTGGAAGACGCCATCCGCCGCAGCAACCTGGAACTGCCGGCAGGTCGTATCGAGTCGCAGCAGCGCGAATTCAGCGTCACCTCCCAGACCGACCTGGTGCGGCCCGCGCAATTTGCCGAGATCGTCATCAAGAACGTCAATGGCTTTCCGGTGAAGGTGCGCGATGTGGCTCGGGTGCAGGAAGGCGCGGCCGACGAGCGCAGCTCCGTTCGCCTCAACGGCCGCCAGGCCACGGCCAATCCGCTGATCCTGTCGCAGGGCGTGCGCGACATGATTCCCAAGCTCAAGGCCGACCTGCCGGCTGACATCACCATCGATATCGCCAACGACAACTCGGTGTTCATCGACCGCTCCGTCAAGAACGTCTATCGCACCATCGTCGAGGCGATCGTGCTGGTGGCGCTGGTGATCTTCGTTTTCCTGCGCACCTTCCGCGCCTCCATCATCCCGATCGTGACGATCCCGGTCAGCTTGATCGGCACCTTCGCGATGATGGCGCTGGCGGGCTTTACCATCAACACGCTCACGCTGCTGGCGCTGGTGCTGGCGATCGGGCTGGTGGTGGACGACGCCATCGTGATGCTGGAGAACATCTACCGCCACATCGAGGAGGGGCTGGACCCGTTCTCGGC
>CALRME020000215.1:0-5941 GCA_943369045.1 Sphingobacterium thalpophilum | reverse complement strand
CGCTGCGGCCGCAGCGACGAAGGAGAGGGAAAGGCGTTTCATGAGGAAGAGGCTCCGTATTTTTGCTGCAGCGCACACTGTAAGACGCCTCAACGCGCATCCTCGTCCAGACTTACCCGGATTAACCAACCGAACGGTCGGGCAATTGTCGTGGGATGGACACGGACTTAGACGCGCCGGCCTGATTTGCCCTCTCGCCGCACCTATAATCCAAAAAAAGAACGACCGTTCTATTTTCAGGGGTTTACCAGCGCTTTGTCGCCGCAATGACGACCGCTTGTGCGGTGCGGCATAGAATCGTCAGGTTTACGTACACGTCAATTCGATTACAGGTCAATTAACTCTGTGGAGCCGCAAGCATGAAGGTCCTGGTACCGGTCAAACGGGTGGTGGATTACAACGTGAAAGTCCGGGTCAAGTCGGACAACACGGGTGTGGACATCGCCAACGTCAAGATGAGCATGAACCCCTTTGACGAGATCGCCGTCGAAGAGGCCGTCCGCCTGAAAGAGAAGGGCATCGCCACCGAAGTCATCGCTGTCTCCTGCGGCGTCACGCAGTGCCAGGAAACCCTGCGCACCGCCATGGCGATCGGCGCCGACCGCGCCATCCTGGTCGAAACCACCGAGGAACTGCAGCCCCTGGCCGTGGCCAAGCTGCTCAAGGCCCTGGTTGACAAGGAACAGCCCGGCCTGATCATCCTGGGCAAGCAGGCGATTGACGACGACTGCAACCAGACCGGCCAGATGCTGGCCGCGCTGGCCGACCTGCCGCAAGCTACCTTCGCCTCCAAGGTTGAAGTGGTTGACGGCAAGGTCCGCGTCACCCGTGAAGTCGACGGCGGCCTGGAAACGCTGTCGCTCACTTTGCCCGCCGTGATCACGACCGACCTGCGCCTCAACGAGCCGCGCTACGTCACGCTGCCCAACATCATGAAGGCCAAGAAAAAGCAGATGGACATCGTCAAGCCCGAGGACCTGGGCGTCGAAGTCAAGCCGCACCTCAAGACCCTCAAGGTCGTGGAGCCGCCCAAGCGCAGCGCCGGCATCAAGGTGCCCGACGTCGCAACGCTGGTGGCCAAACTGAAGAATGAAGCGAAGGTGATCTGATGACCGCTCTTGTTATTGCCGAACACGACAACGCCTCCATCAAGGGCGCCACCCTCAACACCGTGACCGCGGCCGCCCAGTGCGGCGGCGACGTGCACGTGCTGGTGGCCGGCCACAACGCCGGTGAAGCAGCCAAAGCCGCCGGCCAGATCGCCGGCGTCTCCAAAGTGATCCACGTGGAAGGCGAGCATTTCGCCCATGGCCTGGCCGAGAACGTGGCCGCGCAAGTGCTCGCGATCGCCGGCAACTACAGCCATTTCCTGTTCCCGGCCACGGCCAGCGGCAAGAACATTGCCCCGCGCGTGGCCGCCAAGCTCGACGTCGGCCAGATCAGTGACATCACCAAGGTCGATGCCCCTGACACCTTCGAGCGCCCGATCTACGCCGGCAACGCGATTGCGACGGTGCAGAGCCTGGACGAGAAGAAGGTCATCACCGTGCGGACCACCGGCTTCGACCCGGCGGCTGCAACCGGTGGCAGCGGCGCGGTTGAAACCGGCACTGCCTCGGCCGACAGCGGCAAGAGCCACTTCGAAGGCAATGAGATCGCCAAGAGCGAGCGCCCCGAACTGACCGCCGCCAAGATCATCGTCTCGGGCGGCCGCGCCCTGGGCAGCGCCGAGAAGTTCACCGAAGTGATGACGCCACTGGCCGACAAGCTGGGCGCAGCGCTGGGCGCCTCGCGCGCCGCGGTGGATGCGGGCTACGCGCCCAACGACTGGCAAGTGGGCCAGACCGGCAAGATCGTCGCGCCCCAGCTGTACATCGCCGCCGGCATCTCCGGCGCGATCCAGCACCTGGCCGGCATGAAGGACTCCAAGGTGATCGTGGCGATCAACAAGGACCCGGAAGCGCCGATCTTCTCGGTGGCCGACTACGGCCTGGAAGCCGACTTGTTCACGGCCGTGCCGGAACTGATCGCCGCGCTGTAAGCGCTTCGCTCCAGACGAAACAAGGCATCGCGCGCGATGCCTTGCACCTGTGATTTTCGGAGACAAAACCATGAGCTACCGCGCCCCCGTCAAGGACATGCTGTTCGACATCCGCCACCTGGCCGACATCGACAGCGTTGCGCAGATTCCCGGCTTCGAGGAAGCCGGTTTCGAGACGGCGCAGGCCGTGCTCGAGGAATGCGCGAAATTCAACGAGGGCGTGCTGGCGCCGCTGAACGTGGACGGTGACCGTAACCCGTCGAGCTGGAAGGACGGCAAGGTCACGACCACGCCGGGTTTCAAGGAAGCGTTCAGGCAGTACGCCGAGGGCGGCTGGCAAGGCCTGCAGCATCCGCAGGATTTCGGCGGCCAGGGCCTGCCCAAGACCATTGGCGCGGCCTGCGGCGAAATGCTCAATTCCGCCAATATGAGTTTCGCGCTGTGCCCGCTGCTGACCGACGGCGCCATCGAGGCGCTGCTCACCGCGGGCAGCGACGAGCTCAAGGCAACCTACCTCGAAAAGCTGGTGAGCGGCCAATGGACCGGCACCATGAACCTCACCGAGCCGCACGCCGGCTCCGACCTGGCGCTGGTGCGTACGCGGGCCGAGCCGCAGCCCGACGGCACCTACAAGATCTTCGGCACCAAGATTTTCATCACCTATGGTGAGCACGACATGGCCGAGAACATCGTGCACCTGGTGCTGGCACGCGTGGTCGGTGCGCCGGAAGGAGTCAAGGGCATCAGCCTTTTCGTCGTGCCCAAGTTCATGGTCGAGAACGGCAAGCCCGGCGCGCGCAACGACGCGCACTGCGTGAGCATCGAGCACAAGCTGGGCATCAAGGCCTCGCCGACCGCTGTCTTGCAGTTTGGCGACAACGGTGGGGCTGTGGGCTACATCGTGGGCCAGGAAAACCGTGGCCTTGAGTACATGTTCATCATGATGAACGCCGCGCGCTACGCCGTGGGTGTGCAGGGCATCGCGATCGCCGAGCGCTCTTACCAGCATGCCGTGGCCTACGCGAAAGACCGCGTGCAGTCGCGCCCCGTTGATGGCTCCATCAATGCCAGCGCGCCAATCATCCATCACCCTGACGTCAAGCGCATGCTCATGACCATGCGCGCGTATACAGAAGGCTGCCGCGCGATGGCTTCCGTGGCGGCCGCTGCCTACGACGCGGCGCACCACCACCCGGATGCCGACGTGCGCAAGCAGAACGCGGCCTTCTACGAATTCATGGTTCCGCTCGTGAAGGGCTACAGCACCGAGATGAGCCTGGAAGTGACCTCGCTGGGCGTGCAGGTGCACGGCGGCATGGGCTTCATTGAGGAGACGGGCGCGGCGCAGTACTACCGCGACGCCAAGATCCTGACCATCTACGAAGGCACGACGGCCATCCAGGCCAACGACCTGGTGGGCCGCAAGACGGCGCGCGATGGCGGCCAGACCGCCAAGGGCATCGCCGCGCAGATCGAGAAGACCGAGGCCGAACTGGCGAAGCGGGACAGCGTGAACGCGCGCGCGGTTGCAAAGCGCCTGAAGGCTGCACGAGAAGCTTTCATCGACGTGGTGGACTTCGTCGCAGGCAATACGAAAGCTTCGCCGAACGCGGTGTTCGCCGGCTCCGTGCCCTACCTCATGCTCGCGGGCAATGTCGTGGCCGGCTGGCAACTGGCGCGCTCGCTGCTGGTGGCCGAGGACCTGCTGGCCAAGGGCGAAGACGCGGCTTTCATGCAAGCCAAGATCACCACCGCGCGCTTCTACGCCGACCACATCCTGAGCAAGGCGCCCGGCATCCGCGACAGCATCGTGGAAGGCGCCGACAGCGTCACCGCACTGGCGCTCGAATCGTTCTAAAGCAACCCAGAAGAAAAGACGGAGACACCATGTCCAAGCTGCCCAAGCCCCTGCAGAACCTGCCGCTGCCCATCATCGGCTCGCCGCTGTTCATCATCAGCAACCCCAAGCTCGTGATCGAGCAGTGCAAGGCCGGGGTGGTGGGTTCCATGCCCGCGCTCAACGCCCGGCCGGCTGCGCAGCTGGAAGAGTGGCTGCAGGAGATCACCGAGACGCTCGCGGCGTACAACAAGGCCAACCCCGACAAGCCGGCCGCGCCGTTTGCAATCAACCAGATCGTGCACAAGAGCAATGACCGGCTCGAGCACGACATGCAGATGGTGGTCAAGTACAAGGTGCCGATTGTCATCACCTCGCTGGGCGCGCGCACCGATGTGAATGAGGCCATCCACAGCTACGGCGGCGTGGTGCTGCACGACATCATCAACAACTTCTTCGCGAAGAAGGCGATCGAGAAGGGCGCCGACGGACTGATCGCCGTGGCGGCCGGTGCCGGCGGCCACGCTGGCGTGAAAAGCCCCTTCGCACTCATCCAGGAAATCCGCCAGTGGTTCGACGGTCCGCTCGCTTTGAGCGGTTCCATCTCCACCGGTGCGCAGGTGCTGGCGGCGCAAGCCATGGGTGCTGACTTTGCCTACATCGGCTCGGCCTTCATCGCCACCCACGAAGCCCGCGCCAGCGATGCCTACAAGCAAGCCATCGTGGACGGCAACAGCGATGACATCGTCTACTCGAGCCTGTTTACCGGCGTTCATGGCAACTACCTCAAGCCCAGCATCATCGCGGCCGGCATGGACCCGGACAACCTGCCAGAAGGCGATGTGAAGACCATGAACTTCGCCGGCGGCGAGGGCAGCAAGACCAAGGCCTGGAAGGACATCTGGGGCTGCGGCCAGGGCATTGGCGCGGTGACTGAAGTGACTTCGGTTGCGGCGATGGTGGGCCGCCTCAAGCGCGAATACGGCGAGGCGCGCGAACGCCTGCTGGGTCAGTAGATAGATTACTTTCGATGTACTGAAGTGGACGGTGCAACGGGTCTTGTGCCGCACCTGAAGCCGTCCTGTTCGACCACGGTCCCGCCTTTTTCGAGTGCGGTCGTGCCGTCCCGGCAGACCATGCCGATGTCGGTCCACGCAACGGCGTAAACGGTCAATCCGTCTTCAACGTGGGTCACCTTGCCAAGGCGGGCATCACGCAGGGCTGCCTGGCCCTTGCAGAGTTGCTCGCCGCTTCCCCGGAAGGGGTAGCCGATCTGGGCCTTGAGTTGCTGGAAGACCTCGGCCGCATCGCGGCCCGTTCCCTCAAAGCCGTCCCTGCTGCAATGCACTTGCGGGCTGGCATTGGCCGCGCATGCAAACGCAAGCATTACTGCTGATACTGCTTTCTCGCACAAACTGCTTTACTCCTTGCGAATGGCAGTGATGGTGAACCCACGCGGGGCATCGCGTCAACGACGCCTGTCCCTTTTGCGTGCCCGGTCGTCGGCCAGACAGTGCTGCTGGGCATATAGTCTTCAGAATGCTGTGCATGAAGTATTCCCGCGGCGTCACCCTGATCGAACTGATGGTCGTGCTTGCGATCATGGCCATCCTCCTGCGGGTTGCCGTGCCCTCGTTCCTCAACACCATCCAGGGCTGGAACGTATCGTCAGCGGTCAATACCTTCATGGCGGACCTGCGCTATGCACGCAGCGAGGCCGTGCGCCGTGGCGGCGCGGTGGTGATGTGCCGGTCTGACTCCCCTGAGGCTGCGAGCCCGGCATGCGGTTCAGGCGCCACCAGCTGGACCAGTGGATGGGTCGTCTTTGTCGACCGAAACAACAACCAGACGATCGAGTCAACGGACCAGATCCTGCGCGTTCAGGGGCCCATGAGCGGCGTTGATTCCATCGCTGACAGCGGCAGCTCCACCAAGTTCGACTTCACGGCCCTGGGCCGCACGCGAGTCAATGGTAACGCCACGACCATCACGGTTGGCTCCAGCGCGATCGGCTCCACGAAGCAGCGCAAGATCTGCATGACCACGTCGGGCCGGGCCCGCAT
>CALRME020000214.1:0-5956 GCA_943369045.1 Sphingobacterium thalpophilum | reverse complement strand
AGGGCGCCCGACATCTGGTCCACGCTGCGCGTGCGGTCCTTGCGGTCCACCAGACGGATGTAGAGCGATGCGTAAATCTTGCCCTGCGCGTTGCCGGTGTTGATGGTGGACAGCGTGTACTTCACCTCGGGGAATTCACGCACGATGGCTTCGACCTGCTTGGCCTTGGCTTCGGTTACTTCAAGGGATGAGCCGACCGGGGTGTAGAAATTGAGCGTGGTCTCGGAGAAGTCGGCCTTGGGCACGAACTCCGTGCCCAGCAGCGGCACCATGAAGATGCTGGTGATGAACACCGCAACCGCCAGCAGCACGGTGGCCAGCTTGTGGCCCAGCGACCAGCGCAGGATGCCCTGGTAGCTTTCGGCCAGCGCTTCGGTCGTACGGTCGAACCAGCCCGTCACGCGGCCTATGGTCTTGTCGTAGAACGTCGGGTTGTCCTTGGGCTTGCCGTGCGATTCGATTTCCGGGTCGTGCCAGATCGACGACAGCATGGGGTCGAGCGTGAAGCTCACGAACATCGAGATCAGCACCGCGGCCACGATGGTCACGCCGAATTCGTGGAAGAACTTGCCGATGATGCCGCCCATGAAGCCGATGGGCAGGAACACCGCGACGATGGAAAACGTGGTGGCCAGCACAGCCAGGCCGATCTCCTGTGTGCCGTCCAGGGAAGCCTGGTAGGGCAGTTTGCCCATCTGCACATGCCGCACGATGTTCTCGCGCACCACGATCGCATCGTCGATCAACAGGCCCACGCACAGTGACAGCGCCATCAGCGTGATCATGTTGATGGTGAAGCCGAACAGGTTCATGAACAGGAAGGTGCCGATCAGCGCGATGGGCAGCGTCAGGCCGGTGATGACCGTCGAGCGCCAGGAGTTCAGGAACAGGAAGACGATCAGGATGGTGAGCAGGGCGCCTTCGAACAGCGTGCGGCGCACGTTCTCTACCGCCACGCGGATGGGCCGCGAGCCGTCCAGGATGGGCTCGAGCCGCACACCGCCGGGGAGCTGGGCGTTCATCTCGGCCAGCGTGCTTTTGAGGCCGTCGATCACCTGGATGGTGTTCTCGTCCTGCGACTTCTGCACTGTCAGCAGCAGCGTGCGCCCGCCGTTGTACAGGGCCAGGCTGTCGACTTCCTGCGCGCCGTCGGAGACGCGCGCGACCTGGTCCACGCGCACTGCCGCGCCGCCCTTGCGGGTGACGATGATCTTGCCGAAGTCCTCCGGACGCTGCATGCGGGCATCGATCTGCACCACGCGCTCCTGCGCCAGCGAGCGGATCGCGCCCACCGGCAGGTCCTGGTTCTCGTTGCGCACGGCCGCCACCACCTGGTCGGTGGTCACGCCAAAGGCTTCCATTGCCAGCGGGTTGAGGTAGACGTTGATCTCGCGCTTGGTGCCGCCCACCAGCGTCACCGAGCCGACGCCGCGCACGTTTTCCAGCCGCTTCTTGAGCACCTGGTCGGCCCAGTTGGTCAGCTCGACCGCGTTCATGGCCTTGCCCTTGGCCGGGTCGGGCAACACGGCCAGCGACCAGATGGCGCGGCTGGCCGGGTCAAAGCGCAGAACACGCGGCTCCTTGACCTCGGTGCGGAACAGCGGGCGGATGGACGCAACCTTTTCGCGCACGTCCTCAGCCGCCTTGCGCCCGTCGATGTGCAGCTGGAATTCGATGATGACGACAGCCTGACCCTCGTAGCTGCGCGAGGTCAGCGCATTGATGCCGGCGATGGCGTTGACGCCTTCTTCCAGCTTCTTGGTGACTTCGCTCTCGACGATCTCGGGCGAGGCGCCCGGGTATTCGGCGGTGATCACCACCACGGGGAAATCGATGTTGGGGAACTGGTCGACCTTGAGCCGCTGGTAGGAGAACAGGCCCAGCACCACAAAGGCGAGCATCACCATGGTCGCAAAGACCGGGTTCTTCAGGCTGACACGGGTGAACCACATGTCAGGGAGCCTTCGTGACGGCTACCGAAGGGGCCTGTGTCGCTACTGCAGGGGCCTGTGTAAATTTGACTTGCGTGCCTTCCCGCAGTGCGCCCAAGCTACCGCGGATCACGACGGCGCCGGGCTCCACGCCCTTGACGGCAACCATGATTTCCTTGCCGGCTTCGCCCCGTGCACCCAGCTCCACGCTCTTGTGCGCCACCTGGTTGCCGGCCACCACCTGCACGTAAGGCGATGGCTTGTCGGTGCGGATCGCCGACAGCGGGACGGCCAGCGCCTGCACTTGGCCCGTGCCCAGCGTGCCCTGCGCGAACAGCCCCTGGCGCAGGCCCGTCGCGTCGGCGATGCTCAGGTACGCCAGCACACCGCGGCTGCCCGCCTGGGCGCTTGGGTTGATGCGTACGACCTTGGCCAGCACAGGTTTTGCGCTGCCCTCAATCTGCAGCACGGCTTCCTGCCCGACGCGAACGCCCACCGAATCGCCGGCGCTGAGCGTGGCTTCCAGCTCGATGCGGCTCAAGTCCACAATCTCGACCACGCGGGCGTCGATGCCCACGCGCTCGCCCGGCTGGGCCAGGCGCTGTGCCACCAGGCCCGAGATCGGCGCGCGCAGCACCGTGTCGTCCAGCGACTTGCGCGCAACGTCGACTGCCGCCAGCGTGGCCTTGTGGTTGGACTGTGCGGCGGTGAGGTTGTTCAGTGAGGTGTCGAGCGCCGTCTTCGAGATGAAGCCCTGGTCAACCAGTGCCTTGTTGTTGTCCCACTGGCGCTGCGTGATGTCGATCTGGGCCCGGGCCGAATCGGCCTGTTCCTGCGCCTGGCGCACGCGCGACTGGTATTCGGTGGCCTCGATGCGGGCGATGACCTGCCCGGCCTTGACCACGTCGCCCTCGCGCACTGTCAGGCCTTGCAACTCGCCGGCCACACGCGCCTTCACCACGGCGGAGTTGACGGCGCGCAGCGAACCCGAAACCGGCAGGCCGGCGGCCAGTTCGCGCGCCTCGGCCTTGACCACGTCACCGGCGGCCAGCTCGATCACGGTCTGCGCCTTCGGCACGGCCGCGGCGGCCACTGCTTCCTGCTGCTGTTTGCGTGCAGACAGCGCGCGCAACACGCTGCCGCCGATGAGCAACAGCACCAGGGCGATCACGCCCCACTTGATCCATTTTTTCTTCATGTCCCCGTCCTGACCTGCATGCCACTGAGCAATATTTCGACTTGTGAGTTGATGTAGCGCAGCGGGTCCAGCGGCGCGTCCGGCGGCACGCAGGCGCCCAGCGAATGCTTGCTCATGATCAGGAAGATCATGGGCGCAACCACGCTGTAGATCGCGTACTCGGGGTCGGGAATCGTGAACTCGCCCCGGTCCACGCCGCGCTGCAGGATGCGCGCCACCAGCACCTGGCCGGGCACGATCACTTCCTGCTGGTAGAACGCAGCGATGTCCGGGAAGTTGCGCGCCTCGCTGATGACCAGCTTGGTGATGCCCGAAGCCTTGGTGGCGCCCACGCGGTTCCACCATTCCCGCATGAAAAACCGCAGCAGGTCGGCCGTGCTGCCCTCGAAGACCGCGAACTCTTCATTCCAGGCGCCGAAGCGCCCGGAGATGCTTTCGCGGACCACCGCCTTGAACAGCTCTTCCTTGCTGGGAAAGTAGAGAAAAAGCGTTCCTTTTGAGACGCCGGCGCGAGCGGCCACTTCCTCGGCGCGCGTGGCTGCAAAGCCCTTTTCCACGAACAGGTCCAGCGCGGCATCGAGCAATTCACCCGGGCGGGCTTCCTTGCGGCGCTCGCGCTTGGCGTGAACCTCATCCGGCTTGGCGCCGGTGATGAATTTGGAAAGGGACATTCGGGGGAAAGTTACTGACTGACTGGTTAGTAATGTAGCTTTCCAGCTCTGCAACGTCAAGCCGCCGCGCAACGGCTTTCCCCCGAAAACAACCTTTAAAAGAAGGCTTGCAGCCCGGTCTGGGCGCGTCCCAGGATCAGCGCATGGACGTCGTGCGTGCCTTCATAAGTGTTCACGGTTTCCAGGTTGATCATGTGGCGGATGACGTGGTATTCGTCATGGATGCCATTGCCGCCGTGCATGTCGCGCGCCATCCGGGCGATGTCCAGCGCCTTGCCGCAGGAGTTGCGCTTGATCAGGCTGACCATTTCCGGTACGGCCTGGTCCTGGTCCATCAGGCGGCCAACGCGCAGGCAGCCCTGCAGGCCCAGCGTGATTTCGGTCTGCATGTCGGCCAGCTTTTTCTGGATCAGCTGGGTTTGCGCCAGCGGACGGCCGAACTGCACGCGGTCCAGCGTGTACTGCCGCGCGCGGTGCCAGCAGTCTTCCGCCGCGCCCAGAGCGCCCCAGGCGATGCCGTAGCGTGCCTTGTTCAGGCAGCCGAACGGGCCCTTGAGCCCGGACACGTTGGGCAGCAGGTTGGCTTCGGGCACGAACACGTCGTCCATCACGATCTCGCCGGTGACGCTGGCGCGCAGGCTCATCTTGCCTTCGATCTTCGGGGCCGACAGGCCCTTCATGCCCTTTTCCAGCACGAAGCCGCGGATGCTTTCCTGCCCTCCGACTTTTCCGTCCGGGTCTTCCAGCTTGGCCCAGACCACGAACACGTCGGCGATGGGCGCATTGGTGATCCACATCTTGGCGCCCTTGAGGGTGTAGCCGCCGTCCACCGGCTTGGCGCGGGTGATCATGCTGGCCGGGTCGGAGCCATGGTTGGGCTCGGTCAGGCCGAAGCAGCCCACCCATTCGCCGGTGGCCAGCTTGGGCAGGTACTTCTGCTTTTGCGCTTCGCTGCCGTATTCGTTGATGGGGTGCATCACCAGCGAGCTCTGCACGCTGATGGCGCTGCGGTAGCCGCTGTCCACGCGCTCGACTTCGCGGGCGATCAGGCCGTAGGCCACGTAGCTCAGGCCGGCGCAGCCGTAGCCCTCGATCGTCGAGCCCAGGAAGCCCATCGCGCCGGCCTCGTTCATGATTTCCCGGTCGAACTTCTCGTGGCGGGCGGCCATCAGCACGCGGGTCTGCAGCTTTTCCTGGCAGAAGGTGTGGGCGGCCTCGACGATGGCGCGCTCGTCGTCGCTGAGCTGCTCTGACAGCAGGAAGGGGTCTTCCCAGTTGAATTTGGCTTTCACGGTGTCTCCTGCGGTGTTGGGGGATGCGCGTTTGCGCGAGTACCTATTGTTTGCCAGTGAAGAATAGCTGTCTAATATTGAATAGCTATTCAACGATACGCATTTCAGATTAATGGAATTCCGTCACCTGCGTTACTTCCTGGTCCTGGCCGAAGAACTGCATTTCGGCCGGGCCGCCCAGCGCCTGGCCATTTCGCAGCCGCCGCTGTCGACCAACATCCAGCAGCTTGAGGCTTCGGTGGGCGTGCAGCTGTTCACCCGCAACAGCAAGGCCGTGCACCTGACCGAGGCGGGCCGCGCCTTCGTGCCGCAGGCCCGCGCGCTGCTGCAGCAGGCCCAGCAAGCGGCGCGGCATGCGCGCGACGTGGCCGGCGGCCTGGCCGGCAGCCTGCAGGTCGGCTTTGTCGGCACCATGCTCTACCGCGGGTTGCCGCAGCTGCTGCGGCAGTTCCAGCAGCAGCACCCGCGCGTGCGCGTGCTGTTGCGCGAGCTCAGCTCCAACGACCAGCTGGTGGAACTGGCACAGGACCGGCTGGACCTCGGCTTCGTGCACACCACCCGCGTGCCGCGCGGCCTGTCGCAGATCCTGGTGGCCAGCCAGCCTTTTGTGGCCTGCCTTCCGGCGGGCCATTCGCTGGCGGGGCAGCCCGCGTTGCGCCTGGCCGACCTGGCCGGCGAGCCCTTCGCCGTCGTCTCGCGCACGGTTTCGCCCGACTACCACGACCGTATCGTCGCCATCTGCAGCGAGGCAGGCTTCGACGTGGAGGTGCGCCATGAGCTGCGGCACTGGCTCAGCGTGGTGTCCCTGGTGGCGCAGGGCCTGGGAGTGGCGCTGGTGCCGCGGTCGATGGCGGCCTCGGGGCT
>CALRME020000213.1:0-5990 GCA_943369045.1 Sphingobacterium thalpophilum | reverse complement strand
GTTCGGCCCGATCAGGCCGACGATCTGGCCCGTCTGCACGGTGAAGCTCACGTCCTCGTTGGCGGTGAGTCCACCGAAACGCTTGCTGACGTTGCTGACTTCAAGCAGGTTCATTTGGCCTCCACGATCGCAGCGGGCGCCGATGCGGTCACCTCAGCCGCATTGCGATTGGCCCAGCGCCGGTTCATGTTCTGCCACCAACCGACGATGCCGCTCGGGTAAAAGACTGCGATGACGATGATCAGGCCGGCGTAGATGACGGTGTCGGTGCCCCGTCCGCTGCCGCCAAAGATGATGCGGGTGAATTCCTCGATGCTGGTGAGCACCACCGAGCCGATGACCGGGCCGAACAGCGTGCCCACGCCGCCCAGGATGGAGACCAGCGCCATCTTGATCGACAAGGCGGTGGACAGCACCGAGTTCGGGTCGATGTAGAGCTCCTTCTGCGCATACAGGCTGCCACCCAGGGCCGTGAAGAAGGCACTCACCGACAGGGCCACCTGCTTGTAGCGGGCGATGTTCACGCCGATGCTGCGCGCGGCGTCGGGCTCATCCTTGATGGCGCGGAAGTAGTAGCCCAGGTAGCTGCGCTCTATCCACCAGTTCACCGCCAGCGTGGCCAGCAGCAGGCCCAGTGCCAGCCAGTAATAAGGCAGCTTGGTAGCAAAGTTCATCCACAGCCAGCCCGTCTTTGCCATGGGCACATACACACCCACCGCGGCGCCGCCGTATTCCCATTCGGTGAAGAAGATCTGCACCAGTTCGGCCACGGCGATGGTCGCCATCGCGAAGTAGTGGCCCTTGAGCCGGAAGCAGGACCAGCCGAACGCCAGGCTCAGCGCGGCTGCCAGCGCGCCGCCCGAGAAGACGCCGATCCAGGGATTGACGCCGAACTTCACCAGCAACAGCGTCGAGGTGTAGGCGCCCAGGCCGTAGAAAGCCGCGTGGCCGAGTGACACCTGCCCGGCATAGCCACCCACGATGTTCCAGGCTACGCCCAGTTGGGCGGCCATGAGCACCAGGATGGCCAGGTTCAGGTGCGAGGTGCTGCTCACCACTGCGGGCAGCAGCAGCGCCGCCACCAGGCACGCGAGAGGAATGAGGAATTTTTTCATGATCTCAGGCCTTGCCCATCAGGCCCTGGGGCCGGAACATCAACACACCCAGGAACAGCACCAGTACGATGGCCGTCTTGTACTGCGGGCCCAGCAGCAGGCCACCCATCACCTCGATCACGCCCACCAGAATGCCGGCCCAGAAGGCGCCCGTCACGCTGCCGAAGCCGCCGAGATTGACGACCACAAAAGCCAGCAGGATGAAATTGGCGCCGACGTCCGGGAAGATCGGGAAGAAGGTAGCCAGCAGCACGCCGGCCGCACCGGCGCAGGCCGCGCCAATGCCCCATGCCAGGGAGAACATCTTGTGCGAATCGATGCCCATCAGCCGCGCCGCGTCCTTGTCGGCCGCCGTGGCTTCCAGCGCCGCGCCCAGACGGGTGTGGTTCAGGAAGTACCAGATCACGCCGGTCACCAGCACCGCGCCGACACCGGCCACCAGCTGAGGCTTGCCCAGCTGTATGCCCAGCAGCTTGATGGTGCCGCTGACGGCGGAGTTCTCGATGGAGCGGAAATCCGACTTCCAGAAGAACTGGGCCAGGCCGCGCAGCAGGATCATGATGCCGAAGGTCGTGAAGAACTGCGACAGCATGGGCGCGTTGGTGATGCGCACGATGACCAGCTTGTAGAGGAGCACGCCGAAGGCGAACAGCATCAATACCGTCAGCGGCAGTGTGATGAGCGGATCGAGTGCATAAAGCGCGAACAGCCAGAAGGTCGAGTACATGCCGATCATCAGGAACTCGCCGTGGGCGAAGTTCACGATGTCCATGACTCCGAAAATCATGGTCAGGCCGATGGCCACCAGCGCGTAGATCAGGCCAATCAGCACGCCGGAGGCCAGCGTCTGGATGAGGATTTCGGCAGTCATGTTGTCATTCCGTGGGGTACTGCGGCGAGGCTTGCGCTGTTACTTGCGCTGGTCCCACTTTGGCATCGGCCACACCACGTCGCGGGCAGCCATGTTGAACGGCCAGACGGTGTTGTACTTGCCATCGATGATCTGCACCAGGATGCCCTGGCCCAGCGTGTTCTGGCCTGCCGCATCAAACTTCACGCCCTTCCACGGCATGATCAGGTTCTTGCCCGCGATGTCGGTGGCCACCAGCGCCTTGCGGATGGCTTCGGGCTCGGTGCTGCCGGCACGGTTGATCGCATCGGCCAGCACCATCAGGCCCGTGAAGGTACGCGACGAATTGCCGGTGAAGTTGATCTTGTAGCGGGTGTTGAACAGGTCGTTGACCGACTTGATCAGCGGGTTGTTCTTGGCCAGGTCAAGCGCCCACACCTCACGCGTGATGACGTACTCGGCGTCCTTGCCCAGCGTCTTGATGAAATCGGTGTCGGTGAAGCCGGCATTGTTGGCCAGGATCATGTCCGGCGAGAAACCCAGTTCCTTGTACGTCTTCATCGACAGGATGGCGTCGGGCGTATAGGACGATTGCAGCACCAGGTTGGGGTTGGCTGCCTTGAGCGTCTGCACTTCCGACGTCAGCTGCGTGGTCTTGGACGGGTAGACGATCTGCTTGACCAGGCTGTACTTGAACTCCGGCGCCAGCTTGGCCTGCAGTTTGGTCGTCTCGGTGCCCCACAGCCCGTTCTCGTTGAGCGTGGCGATGTTGCCCGGCTTGATGCCCTTCTTCGCCTCGAGTTCGCGCAGGAAGTCAAACGCGTTGTGCACGAACAGGTCGTCGTGCGGCGTGGTGCGGAAGAACCACTTGAAGTTGCGCTGCGTCAGCGAGGCCGAAGAGGATTCCGGGTTCAGGAAAGGCACACCCGCGCGCTCGGCGATCTGGCTGGCCGTGGCGGTGACGGCGCTGTTGTAGGCGCCGACCAGGGCCACGACCTTCTCCTGCGTGATCAGGCGCTCGGCCTCGGTGGCGCCGGTCTGCGGGTTGGCCTGGTGGTCGGCGAACACCAGCTTGATCTTCGCGCCCTTGAGGTTGGGCAGGCCCTTTCCGGCGGAGAACGGCAGGTCGGCGATGCCGGGCGCACCGTTGTTGATGATGTCGGCCGCCATTTCCAGGGCGCTGCGCAGCTCGCCGCCCACCGAGGCGCCGGGGCCTGTGAGGGGATAGATGACGCCGATGCGGATTTCCTGCTGGGCGTGCACCGAGGCGGCAATGCCCAAGCCTGCGACCACTGCGGCCAGTCTGGCCTTCGAGAACAATTTCATCATGGACCCCTCACATAAAAAAAGTTTGTGTCACCGCGACATGTGAGGGATTGTGTTTTCGCCCATGAGGCAAATCAAACAAGAAATTTTCTGCTTAGCTCATCGATTTTTTCGATGGTGGTGCAGGCCTCACCGCTTTGGTGCGCGGTTTCGCGGGAGGCTTTTTCCGCTTGGACCGGGCAGGTTGCTGCAGGTCGATGAAGCTGAAAACCTCCTTGACCACTGTCTCCACCGCAGAAGACGTCGGATCGGCCCGGTAGGTGGCGAACACTGGCAGGGGCTGCAGCGCAACGTCGCTTTTGAGGATCTTGAGGTCCCGGTGCTGCACCAGTCGCTGCGCGGCAGCCAGCGGCAGCGTGGCAACGCCAAAGCCGCCCTCCACAAGCTGCGTCATCGCCGAGATCGAAGAGATGGTGTGCACCCGTTTGGGCTCGAAAGTCTGCTGGCGGAACAGGTCGATCAGCGCCACGTGCGGCTGTGAGCCGCGCTGGAACGTCAATATGTCCAGTTCGCCCAGGTCTTCCAGTCCGTAGCTGCGGCGCCGCTGCTGCCCCGCATTGCCGACGAACACCATCTCCATCGGTGGAAGCGCCCGACTGCGCAATCCCTCCATGGAGGCGGGCAGCGCCGCGAAGATGAGGTCCAGCGCGCCGCGGCGGATCTGGTCCAGCAGCACCGGCGTGGTTTCAACGGTGAGTTCAAGCTCAAGCCCGGGGTAGTCCTTGCGCAGCTTCTCCACCATGGGGATCAGCCAGGAATGCAGCACCGACTCGATCGCACCGAGCCGCAGCGTCATGGCCTGAGGCGTGCTGGAGCCCGAGCCCATCTCGGCCTTCACCTCCCGCTGCAACTCCAGCAGGCGCTGGGCGTAAGTGAAAAACCGGATGCCCGCCACGGTCAGGCGGAACTGCTTGTCGCGGCGGTCCAGCAGCAGCACACCCAGCTCCTCTTCCAGCGCGGCGATGCGGCTGGACATGGCCGACTGCGTCAGGTAGAGCTTCTCTGCCGCGCGCGTCACGCTCTTGAGCGAGGCGACCCAGTAAAAGGCTTCGACGAACCGCAGATTCATGGGTGGTCCTGCAGGTTCAAGACGGTTCCTTTGCGATGTCATCGAGGCCCAGAGCCTTGCGCAGAACCGGCGAGTCAACGAGGCTGAGCACGCGCAGGCCCGTGGCCTGCTCGATCAAGGCCTTGTAGGGCGGCATGTTGGTGCATTCCAGCACCAGGGTGCGCAGCTGCGGAGCGCGTGCCTTGAGCGCGACGGCCGCGGCCACCACGTCGCCGGCGGCTTTCTCCAGGTCCATCTCCGGCCGGTTGCCCAGGATGGCGCTGGCGAACTCCCCCTTCGGATTCACCCCCTCGATCAACACGTCCTTGAGCCGCTCGCGCGGTACGCCGGAAAGCCGAAGGTGCTCATCCCCCAGGCTGCCGGCGCTGATCGTCAGTACGCCGACAGCCTGCTCTTCACGCAGCAACGCCGGCAACTGCAGCAGGCTTGAGGTAACCACGGGGATCTTCACCACAGACTGGAGTTCGCGCTGCAGCAGGGCAAGAAAGCCGCAACTCGTGGTGATGGCCGAGACGCCCAGCTGCTTGTGCAGCAGGCGCACGATGGCCTGGAACGAGGGCACCACGCGCCCTGCACGCAGGCCTGCTGCCGACTGCACCACCTTGTCGGGCCAGATTCCCCGCACCACGCGCCGGTCGATGGGAACGCCCCAGGTATCAGGGTGACCCACATCACCAGGCGGCCGGGGAAATTGCGTGTCAAGCATCACGACGCCCAGGCGGTGTGCCTTTGCCGGCGACCCTACCGGGGGAAACACCGGTGGTGTTGGCGTGATACTTGCATTTATCCTCTCATCCTTGTTCATCCCCTGCATTCTCCCGGAGAGCCCATGAAATTCAAACACGCCCTCGTCGCGCTGGCCGCCGCATCCGCAACCACTGCCTTCGCGCAAACCAAGTGGGACTTGCCCGCAGCCTACCCGACCTCCAACTTCCACACCGAGAATCTCACGCAGTTCGCCGCCGACGTCGACAAGGCCACGGCCGGCAAGCTCAAGATCACGGTGCACGCCAACGCGTCGCTGTTCAAGGCCAACGAGATCAAGCGCGCCGTGCAGGGCGGCCAGGCCCCGATCGGCGAAGTACTGCTGGTCAACTTCGAAAACGAAAACCCGATCTACGGCGCCGACGGCATCCCCTTCCTGGCCGCCAGCTACGCCGATGCCAAAAAGCTCGCCGCCGCGCAGAAGCCGGTGCTCGACAAGCTGCTTGCCGCCCAGGGCATGAAGGTGCTCTACACCGTGGCATGGCCGCCCCAGGGGATCTACGTCAACAAGGAAATCGCCTCCGTGGCCGACATGCGCGGGCTCAAGTGGCGCGCCTACAGCCCGGCCACCGCCAAGATCGCTGAACTGATCGGCGCCCAGCCCGTCACCATCCAGGCGGCTGAACTGTCGCAGGCGCTGGCTACCGGCGTGGTCAACAGCTACATGAGCTCGGGCTCCACCGGCTACGACTCCAAGACCTACGAAAGCATCAAGTACTGGTACGACACCCAGGCCTGGCTGCCCAAGAACGCCGTTCTGGTCAACCAGAAGGCATTCGACGCGCTGGACAAGCCCACGCAGGAGGCCGTGCTCAAGGCCGCCGCTGTGGCCGAAACCCGTGGCTGGAAGCTGAGCGAGGAGAAG
>CALRME020000212.1:0-6005 GCA_943369045.1 Sphingobacterium thalpophilum | reverse complement strand
GGCCGGCCGCCACCATCGGCGAGATCCTGACGGTGGACCTGCCGCGGCCGCGCAGCCGCGTGGCGCTCGCCGAAGACCCGACCTACCTGCATTGCCGCAAGGCCGTCATCGATTTTCTCTACACGCGCCAGGCGCACGTGGAGAAGATGGCCGCATAGGGCACTGACGGGCTACCGCAATCGACAACAACAGACGGAGGGCATCAAGATGGCCGCAGTTCTTCCCATGGAACCGGGCGCAACAGGCGCCGCTATGCAACGCCATGCCGGCAAGCGCAATGGCAAGGCGGCCCGGGGCTTTGCCTTCGGCAAGTACCGCGAGATCATCATCGCGGTCGGCTTCTTCCTGCTGTTCGACCTCGGCGTCCTGGTACTCAATTTCTACACCTCGTTCAAGATCGACCAGGACACGGTGGCGATCAACCTCGCGGGACGGCAGCGCTATGTGTCCCAGCGCATTGCCCGCACGCTGCTGGAACTGGATGCGGCCCGCGCGGCGGGGCAGCCCTTCAAGCCCGATACCCTGGCCGAACTGCGCGCTGGCACCAGGATTTTCCAGATGTCGCACCAGGCCTTCAAGGAAGGCGGCACCATCCCTGGGGGCGACGGCAAGCCGGTGTTCCTTGAGCCCGTGACCACAGAGCGCGGCCGTGAGCTCGAAGCCAGGGTCGATGCGCTGTGGAGGCCTTACTTCGAAAAGCTGCAGCCTGTCGTCAGCAGCGATGCGCCGCAGGCCCCCGACCTGGCTGCCGCGCTGGCCTACAGCCAGGCCAACAATATCGCGTTGCTGAACTTCGCCAACGAATTCGTGACCGAGACCCAGAGCATCGGCGCATCACGGGCCAGCGTCCTGCGCATGGTGCAGACCGGGGGTATCGTGCTGGCGCTGCTGAATTTCGCCTTCATCCTGTTCAAGTTCCTCACGCGCCTGCGCACGTCGGACGCCGCCATCGAGTCGGCCAACGAGGAGAACCGCGAAATCCTGACCAGCGTGCGCGAGGGGCTGTTCCTGCTGACGCCCGAGTTCCGCATCGGTTCACAGGTGTCGCAGTCAGCCCACAAGCTGTTTGGCCACACGCTTGAACCGGGCAACGACTTCTTTGCCCTGCTCGAACCACTTGTTTCCGAGAAGGCCATGACCGACGCGCGCGACTACGTGCAGTTGCTGTTCGCGCCCCACGTCAAGGAGGCGCTGGTGCAAGGCATCAACCCATTGTCGGAAGTTGAAGTAGCCACGAAGAACCGGCTAGGCCACGCCGGCCGCCGCTTCCTCTCGTTCCACTTCAACCGCGTGCAGGAAGGCAACGTGGTACGCCACCTGCTGGTGACCGTGCAGGACATCACCGCGCGGATCGAGCTTGAGCAAAAACTGAAGGATGAACGCCAGCGCTCGCAGAAGGAATTCTCCATGCTGCTGCGCGCGTTCGACGCAGACCCGGCCCTGCTTCGCCAGTTCGTGTCGCGCGCGGAGACCGGCCTTCTGGAGGTCAATGACCTGCTGCGCGGGACGTCCAGCGCACAAGGAGAAGCACCCCTGCTCAAGGCGCTGGACGAGGCCTGCCGCCGCATCCATGCCATCAAGGGAGATGCCAGCACGCTGGGACTGGACACGCTGGCCAGCCAGGCGCACCAGTTCGAGACAGAACTTCAGCGCATCCGCCAGTCAGGCGGCGCCAGCGGCGACATGGGCAGCGCCTTGCTGTCTTTGCCGCTTCCCCTGGAGGACCTGCTCAACAAGGTGGCAGCGCTCAAGGGTTTGACAGGCATCCAGCGACCTCAGACCGACAACGGCTCCGCCGAGGCGATCAACGAAGCCCTGACCCGGCTGGCCAATGAAGCGGCTTCCGAGTCGGGCAAGCGGGTGAAAGCCGTGGTCCGCATGGGCAGCCAGGGTGACCTGGAAGCGGGCCCGCGCGACCTGGTGCGAGAGATCGCCGTCCAGCTGATGCGCAACTGCGTCGCACACGGCATCGAGCCACCCGCCCTGCGCACAGCCGACGGCAAGGCGCCCGAAGGCAGAGTGGAAGTGCAACTCCTGCGTGGCGAGAACGAATGGACGCTGTCGGTTCGCGACGACGGCCAGGGCCTGGCGGCGCCCCGTATCCGCCAGAAGCTGCTCGACAAGGGCTGGTACACAGCCGCCCAGCTGGAAAGCTTTGACGACCGCCAGATCGTGGCGCACATCTTCAAACCCGGCTTCTCGACAGCTGAACAGGTCTCCATGCACGCCGGCCGCGGAGTTGGCCTGGATGTGGTGCAGGCCAACGTGCAGAAGCTGGGAGCCCGGATGATGCTCAGCTCCACGCCCGGCCAGTTCACCGAGTTCAAGATCAAGTTCGCCTGAGACTCACCATGCGCCTCATGATCGTCGATGACTCCAACATGATCCGCTCGCGCATCTCGCGCGTGGTTCAAAACGGGGGGCTGGCCGGCGTCGCGATCGTAGGCCTGGCGCGCAACGGTGCCGAGGCGGTGCGCATTGCCCGGGCCACGACGCCGGAAGTGGTCACCATGGACCTCACCATGCCCGAGATGGACGGCGTCGAATGCATCGGCGAGCTGCTGCGACTGTTCCCCAGGATCAACATCCTGGTGGTGAGCGCGCTGTCGGACAAGTCCACGGCCATTGCCGCGCTGCGGCTGGGCGCTCGCGGCTTCGTTGCCAAGCCTTTCACCGACGACGAACTGAAGATGGCGCTGCTTGACGTCATGGAGGCGTACTGATGGACTCCCTGAACGAAAGCGAACTCAAGCTCTTCGTGGATTCTGTGCGACGCTACTTCCAGGTCACCACCTCGCAGGAGCCCCAGATCACATCGGCCTTCCTGGGCACCGGCGATGTGGAAGGCCACGACTTCAACGGCATTGTCACCTTCTCGGGCAGCTACAACGGCCACGTCATCGTGTCCATGCCGCCCAAGCTGCTGCGCGAGCTCCTGCTGCTGCAGCGAGAGACCGACCTGTCCGACGGCAACCTCCTGGACGCTGTGGGCGAGATCGCCAACACACTGGGCGGAAACGCGCGCAAGGCGCTGGGGCCGGGCCTGCAGATTTCGGTACCCGTCAAGCTGCAAGGCGCCTCCGGCATCAAGGCCCGCGTGCGAAAGCACCCCTACGTGATCACGCTCCGCTGGAACCACCAGCCGGCCATGGTCTGCGTGGACATGGACAAGAAGCATTGACAGCTTCATTCAACAGGCAGGACCCAACGATGAAAAAATCAAGGCTGGTGATGGTGGGCAACGG
Source organism: Sphingobacterium thalpophilum (assembly GCA_943369045.1). Taxonomy (GTDB): domain Bacteria; phylum Pseudomonadota; class Gammaproteobacteria; order Burkholderiales; family Burkholderiaceae_C; genus Ramlibacter. Next base: position 2,760 of record CALRME020000212.1, on the reverse strand, counting down.
CATGGCCGGTGTGCGCACGCTTGAGGAACTGCTCAAGGTGGCGCCGGACCTGTATGACATCAGCGTCTTCGGCGCCGAGCCGCACCCGAACTACAACCGCATCCTCCTGTCGCCGGTGCTGGCGGGCGAGCAGACGCTCGACGAGATCGTGCTCAATTCCTGGGACTGGTACCGCGACAACAACATCACCCTGCACGCCGGCAAGACGGTCGTGGAGGTGGACCGGGTCAAGCGCATTGTGCGTGCCGAGGACGGAACCGAGGAGGAGTACGACCGCCTGCTGATGTGCACTGGTTCGAACCCCTTCATCCTGCCGGTACCGGGCAAGGACCTGCAGGGCGTGATCGCCTACCGCGACATCGCCGACACCAGCACCATGATCGACGCCAGCCAGAAGTACAAGAAGGCCGTTGTCATCGGCGGCGGCCTGTTGGGCCTGGAAGCGGCCAACGGCCTGATGCTGCGCGGCATGGAAGTCACCGTGGTGCACGTCATGCCCTGGCTGATGGAGCGCCAGCTCGACGACGTCGCCGGCAAGCTGTTGCAGAAGTCGCTGGAAGACCGTGGCCTGAAGTTCATGATCGGCGCGCAAACGCAGGAACTGACCGGCAACGCCGAGGGTCGCGTCAAGTCCATCAGGTTCAAGGACGGCACCGAAGTCGAGACCGACCTGGTGGTCATGGCCGTCGGCATCCGGCCCAATACGGCGCTGGCCGAAAGCATGCGCCTGCATGTCAACCGCGGCATCGTGGTCAACGACACCATGCAAACCGTGACCGATGCGCGGATCTATTCAGTGGGCGAATGCGCGGCACACCGTGGCATCGCCTACGGACTGGTGGCGCCGCTCTTCGAGCAGGCCAAGGTCGCGGCCAACCACCTTGCCCAGTTCGGCATCGGCCGCTACACCGGCTCGCTGACTTCCACCAAGCTGAAAGTCACGGGCATCGACCTGTTCTCCGCCGGCGAATTCATGGGCGGAGAGGGAACGGAAGAGATCGTGATGTCCGACCCGTTCGGCGGCGTCTACAAGAAGCTGGTCATCAAGGACGACAAGCTGGTCGGGGCCTGCCTGTACGGCGACACCGTGGACGGCAGCTGGTACTTCAAGCTGCTGCGCGACGGCCGCAGCATCAGCGACATCCGGGACCGCCTGGTGTTTGGCGAATCCAACCTGGGCGACGCAGGCCACCAGGGCCAGAACCGTGCCGCGGCCATGGCCGACAGCGACGAAGTCTGCGGGTGCAATGGGGTCAGCAAGGGCACCATCTGCAAGGCCATCAAGGAGAAGGGCCTGTTCACGCTGGACGACGTACGCAAGCACACCAAGGCCAGCGCTTCGTGCGGCTCCTGTACCGGCCTGGTCGAGCAGATCATCATGTTCACGGCCGGTGGCGACTATTCCGCGGCGCCAAAGATGAAGTCCATGTGCGGCTGCACCGACCATACGCACCAGGAAGTGCGCGATGCGATCCGTGCCGACCACCTGTTGACCGTTGACGATGTGTACAGGGCCATGAACTGGCGCACGCCCAACGGCTGCGCGTCGTGCAGGCCTGGGGTCAACTACTACCTGCTGTCGACCTGGCCCAAGGAGGCAAGAGACGACCCACAGAGCCGATATATCAACGAGCGCAGCCACGCCAATATCCAGAAGGACGGCACGTACTCCGTCATCCCGCGCATGTGGGGCGGCGAGACCACGGCCAGCGAGCTGCGCCGAATCGCCGACGCGGTGGACAAGTACAAGATCCCGACGGTCAAAGTCACCGGCGGCCAGCGCATCGACCTGCTGGGCGTGAAGAAGGAGGACCTGCAGAACGTCTGGAAGGACATCGGCATGCCCTCCGGCCATGCCTACGCCAAGGCGCTGCGCACGGTCAAAACCTGCGTGGGCTCGGAGTGGTGCCGCTTCGGCACCCAGGACAGCACCCAGATGGGCAAGGACCTGGAGCGGTCACTGTGGCGCATGTACGCGCCGCACAAGGTCAAGCTCGCCGTCTCCGGCTGCCCGCGCAACTGCGCCGAATCGGGCATCAAGGACGTGGGCGTGATCGGCGTCGATTCCGGCTGGGAAATCTATATCGCAGGCAACGGAGGCATCAAGACCGAGGCCGGCCAGTTCTTCTGCAAGCTCAAGACTTCCGCGGAGGTGCTTGAATACAGCGGTGCCTTCCTGCAGCTGTACCGCGAAGAGGGCTGGTACCTCGAACGCACGGTGCACTACGTCAACCGCGTCGGCATGGACCATGTGAGGAAGAAGATCCTTGATGACCACGAAGGCCGCAAGGCGCTTTGGGAGCGGCTGCAATTCAGCCTCGACGGCGAGCCGGACCCGTGGTTCGAACAGGACAAGGCCTCGGTTGATACCCGCCAGTTCAGCAAGCTCGAAGCCGCAGGCCAGGAGGCATGAAGATGAGCGACTGGAAAGTGATCTGCCGGGTGCAGGACATCCCCGTGCTCGGCTCCCGGAGGGTGGCCCGGCCGCGCGGCGTCGACGTAGCGGTGTTCCGCAACAGCGCCAACGAGGTGTTCGCACTGCTGGACCGCTGCCCGCACAAGGGTGGCCCACTGTCGCAGGGCATTGTGTTCGGCACCAGCGTGGCCTGCCCGCTGCACAACTGGACCATAGGCTTGCACGACGGCTGCGCACAGGGCGCCGACGAAGGCTGCACGCCGAACTTTGCGTGCCGTATCGAGAACGGCCTGGTCCTGCTGGATGCACAAGAGCTGGCCACGCTGGCCACCGACCTGGAGGCG
>CALRME020000211.1:0-6031 GCA_943369045.1 Sphingobacterium thalpophilum | reverse complement strand
CACAGTTGCGCGAGCAGTGGGTCAAGGACCATGAGTTCGTCAAGCAGATGGGCGGGCTGCGCATCATTGCCACCGAGCGCCACGAATCTCGCCGCATTGACAACCAGTTGCGTGGCCGTTCGGGCCGCCAGGGCGACCCGGGCTCCTCGCGCTTCTACCTGAGCCTGGACGATCCGCTGATGCGGATCTTCGCGGGTGACCGCGTCAAGGCCATCATGGACAGGCTGAAGATGCCCGATGGCGAGGCAATCGAGGCCGGCATCGTCACGCGCAGCATCGAGAGTGCGCAGCGCAAGGTTGAGGCGCGCAATTTCGATGTGCGCAAGCAACTGCTTGAATACGACGACGTGTCCAATGACCAGCGCAAGGTGATCTACCAGCAGCGCAACGACATCCTGGATGCGGGCGACCTGTCAGCACAGATCGCCTCCCTGCGCGAAGGCTGCTTTACCGACCTGGCCCGCCAGTACGTTCCTGCGGAATCGGTTGAAGAGCAATGGGACATCCCGGCGCTCGAGAAAGTGCTGGCCGATGAATGGGAAATTCCGCTGCCGCTGCAAAGCGAAGTGCAGGCCGCCAGTGCCATTACCGACGAGGAAATCGTCGAAAAGGTGGTTCATGCGGCCAACGCTGCGTTCGATGCCAAGGTGGCACAGGTGGGCGGCGAAAGCTTCACCCAGTTCGAGCGCATGGTCCTGCTGCAAAGCATTGACACGCACTGGCGCGAGCATCTCTCGTCGCTTGACTATCTTCGCCAGGGCATCCACCTGCGCGGCTATGCGCAGAAGCAGCCCAAGCAGGAATACAAGCGCGAGGCCTTCGAGCTGTTTGGCCAGTTGCTCGACTCGGTCAAGAACGATGTGACCAAGGTACTGATGACCGTGAAGGTACAGTCCAGCGAGCAACTCGGGGAAGCGGCCGAGGACCTGGAAGAGCGTGCGGAGCGCATTGCCAACGTCACCTACACCGCGCCCACCGAAACCGGCGAGATCGAAACGGTGGTCGACGAATCCACGGCGAGCCAGGCAGCAAGCCCGGCTGAATTCATGCATGTGGGCCGAAATGATCCTTGCCCCTGTGGCAGCGGCAAAAAGTTCAAGCAGTGCCACGGCAAGCTGGCCTGAGCCCCTTACATTTGCTTGCAGGCCGCGCATTGCGCGGCCTTTTTATTGGCACTTAAGAATTACCAACCCATTTCCTAAGCGCGAATAAGCGGCAGGTTTACGGATACCCCTGTCAATGTTGACAGGGGTTGAGCCATGTTTATTCCTGATTCCTCCTTCAATGGAAGCACCATTTACCTATAGGTGCTCCATGGAAGTCGTTGAACGCAATCTTTCCCCTGTTACTGCCACCGCCGTTTCCGCAGACCCGGCGATGCCTGCTTCATTGCAAAACCGCATCGAACGCGAGTTCGGCCAGCGCTGGCTGCAGGAATGGGGTGGCAAGTTCGTATTGCACGGCCGCCCCACCGGCTCCAGCGCAGTGCGGCTTGACGGCAATGACTACCTCAGCGTCACCGGACACCCGGACATCGTCAACGCGCAGGTAGCCGCGCTGCGCCAGGACACCGAGTCCGTGGTGCAGTCCGGCGTCTTCCTCCTGGGCGACCATCCGGCCCACGCCTTCGAGAAATCGCTGGCCCAATGGATTGGCAAGGAGGACGGCTACCTCTGCCAGTCAGGCTACACCGCCAACATGGGTTTGCTGCAGATCATCGCGGACGAGAAAACACCGGTCTACCTCGACAGCCTGGCCCATATGTCGCTGTGGGAGGGGGCCCGCGCCGCAAAGGCCCCGGCCTACGCATTCCGGCACAACGACCCCTCGCACCTGGAGCGCATGCTGCAAAAGAACGGGCCGGGCGTGGTCGTGGTCGATTCGGTCTACAGCACCACAGGCGCGAAGTGCCCGCTGCTGGAGATCATTGAGGTGGTTGAACGCAACGGCAGCATGATTGTGGTCGACGAATCGCATTCGCTGGGAACCCATGGGCCGCAGGGAGCGGGCCTCTGCGCGCAACTTGGCGTGACGCATCGCGTGCACTTCATCACCGCAAGCCTGGCCAAGGCGTTCGCGGGTCGCGCGGGCTTCTTCTCGGCGCCCGCCAGCATGCGCTACTACACCATGATCTCCAGCTTCCCCAACATCTTCAGTTCGTCGCTGTTGCCGCACGAGATCGCGGGCCTGTCCGCCACGCTGGGCGTGATCCGCGGCAGTGACGATGCACGCCGGCGCCTGCATGCCAACACCGCGCGCTTGCGCCAGAGCCTGAGCGACGCGGGTTTCCCGATCCACCAGGGAACGGAACAGATCATTTCGCTGGAGGCCGGTACCGAGGCGGCCGCCATGGTGCTGCGCGATGAACTTGAAGCGCGTGGGGTGGTCGGCTCGATCTTCTGCGCCCCAGCCACCAGCAAGAACCGTGCGATGGTGCGGCTCACGCTCAGCGCTTCGCTGACCGAAGCGGAAATGCAGCATGTGGAACAGACCGCTCGCGAAATCGCGCCCATCCTCAAACCCTGGGACTGGCCCATCGCACGCCGGGCACGTGCCCGTGGCCTGGCGTGCGCAGCCTAACCGAGGACGTCGCGCTTGTCCTGCCGCGCCAGCCAGGTGGCGAAGCTGTTGGCCGGGTCCGGGCAGTATTGCGGATCGATGCTGAATACGGCACCCAGAAGCGCTTCGTCATGCCCCACCGGAAATGCGGGCGCCAGCTCGGGCGCCGAAGTGCGGCCCAGCGACTGCCGAAGCTCCAGGTCGATCAGCTTGCGCCCCTGGCGGATGTCGTCCAGCGAGTGGCCCGTGATGCCTTCGGTCTGGGCCAGTTCCGCCAGGTCCGCCAAACCGGCCCGGGTTTCCAGTTGCAGCCAGCTGACATGGCCCGAGGCATCGATGCCCAGTACACCGAACGGGTCGCCGATGGCGACATGTTCGACCCATCGCTTGGCGGCGAAGCTCGACAGGTCGCGCACGACCGAAGGCACGCGCAGCAGCGCATTCTGCGCCGGGGTGAGCGTCACGCGCCAGGTCTGTGCGTGGCGCGCATTCGGTGTGGCCAGCAGGTGTTCCACGGCATCTATCAGCCGGCGCGAGATGTCAGGTGTCTGTTTGGCGATGAACTGGTCGATCAGCCCGCGGTTGAAGGCGCGTACGGCTACCTGCTCGTCAGCCTGCCCGGTCAGCAGAACCCGCGAGCCCGGCCAGTCCACCAGCTCACCGAGCGCTTGCAGCCCGTCCATGGCCGGCATGGAAAAGTCGACAACGCAAACGCGGGTGAGCGCATAGCGCTCGGTATAGCGCGACCAGTAGCTCAGGATCTGCGCGATCAGCGGCTTGCCATCGCGCCACTGCTCGATCAGCTGCTGCTGGTTCCATGCGTCCGCTTCCCAGAACGGCGGTTCCTGCTGCAGGTAGTTGATGCAGTCGTGCGGACGCAGGAACAGCTTGAGGTGCCAGTGGCGTGGAAGCACCAGCGCCAGCATCTCAAGGTAATCCGGGTCGTCGTCGAGGAAGGCCACGGTGCCGGGGCGGTGGAACAGCGAAAAGCTCATAGGATGGGGGACTTTGTGCTAGTCCAGCAGGGGCAGTTCAATGGTGAAGATGGCGCCGCGCGCCGGCTCGGACTTGACGCGGATGACGCCGCGTGCGCTTTCGACCACCCGCTGGCAGAAAGCCAGGCCAAGGCCGTGGCCTGTGCCCCGGTTGGTCGAAAAGAAGGGCTCGAAGATGCGCAGCTGGAGGTCGGAGTCGATCCCGACGCCACGGTCGGACATGACGATGCGGCCCCGGTTGTTGATGGTGCCGACCTCGATCAGCAGATCGCCCGGCTGGCTGGCCGTGCTGGCAGCTGCCAGCGATCGCAGGGCGTTCTTGATCAGGTTGTCGATGACCTGCGCGAACAGGTCATGCGATCCCTCAAAGCGGAAGTCACGCCGCACCTGGACGGCGACGCAGTCGCGTTCGCGGCTGCTGCGATACGGATAGCCGGCAACCGCATTGCGCACCAGGTCCCCGGCAGAAACCGCTTCCTTGTGGCCCGGCAGGCGCATCAGGCGGGCATTGGCGATCTGCGTATCGATCTGGTGGTTCATGTTGCGCACCAGCGCGTGAAGCCGCATCGCCAGTTTCTCGAGCTTCTGCGAGGGATCGTCGGCTGGCTGCTCGCCGCGCACCGCGTCGCCTACCAGCGACATCGTGGCCAGCGGTGTTCGCAACTCGTGCGCCATGATGCCCATGGTCGCCAGCGTGTGCGCCAGGTGCTCACGCCGCAGATTGGCCGAAGACACCCCCAGCAGCATGCCCATGCTCACGCAGAAGGCGAGCACCATGGCGTCCGTCAGCACATGCGTGGTGGCCATTGGGGCCACTTCAGGGCCCCACAGGACGAATGCTGCACGCCCCAGCACCGCCGCGGCCGCCAGACCCAAGCTGGCGATGCGCCAGTCCGTGACAAAGTAGTAGCTCAGGATCATGGCCGCCATGCTCGCCAGCCAGGCCGAACTGCCGCCATTGCAAAGGTACATGTAGTTGAACAGGAAGGGCAGCTCGAACCAGATCACGGCACTGAATACATGGCCGGCCAGCTTGCTCGACGGATCGCCGGAGATGCGCCTGCTGATGAGCAGCAGGCCCGTCGCCGCGATGAACAACCGCAGCGGCAGGTTCTCGTAGGGCTGGGGCAGCCACACCGCCCAGACGAACCAGAACAGCGGGTGTCCAAACAGCGTGAAAAGGCCCAGCCCCTTCATGCGCACCGGAGAAGGATGCAGAACGGGCACGAGCGGCGTGGTGATGACTTCCTCTTTCAGCCAGCGCCAGAAGCGCGAGCCGACCGGGCTGCCCGGAGCGGACGCTGTGCCATCGAGCCGCATGGGACTGGTATCGCTGCTGTTGGAGTTGGATGGCACGTGTAAGTGTTGTTAACGAGGGTGGGTGCCATGCTATTGTCCCGGTTCTTTCAAGAACCGTCGATGCAGCTACCTGTTAACTTTGACAGTGTGAGCCTCGACGGCATCCTGAGCGACTGGGTTTGCGCGCTGCGCGAATTTTCGGTTGAGGCAGTCGCGGTTCTCGGTCCCGATCCATTCGGCGGCGCGGAGGACCGGCAAGTCGTTGCCGTCCACCCCCCCGTCGTGGCAGATGCCGCGCAGGCCCTCGCTGAAAGCCGTGACTTCGGCGCGCCCTGGCGCGACTCCGACGCGCCGCTCGTGGCCTGGCAGTACATCTCCAAGACTGACCACCTCAGCTCCAGCCGGTGGCGCATGCTGTGGCTCGCACACGGCTACCAGACCGTCGTGCGCGTGGAGTTTTCGTTGCCCGCCGGCCGCGCGTTTGAGTGTTTCATGTTCAGCCCGCGCGAGCTCACCGACCGCGCAGAGGCCGCCTCGCTGGTGTGGTCGGCGCTCAACATCTGGCCGCTGGTCAAGCGCTGCATTGCGCATGCCCGATCCACGCTCAGCCCGCGCGAGCGCGAATGCCTTGTCCTGGCCTTCGAGGGAATGACGGCCCGGGAGAGCGCGCAGCGCCTGCACTGCAGCGACCGCACCATCAACTACCACCTTGCCAATGCCATGAGCAAGCTCAAGGTGGACAACAAGATGGCCGCGATCCAGCGCGCCTGCTGGCTGGGCGCGATCTAGGCGAGGGTTTATATTCCGGGTCAACAACCCCAGCAGGGACTTTCCATGTCCGATGACTCCGACCGCACTGCTTCCCTGATGACGCCTGCCAAGCTGGCGCAACACCGGCCCCGTGCCGCTTCTTCTCCTTCTGCGTGGCTCGACCAGATGGCCGCCGACGCGGGCAGCTTGCACGTGATGCGGCTGGCCGAACTGCAGCGAGACCTCCAGGCCCAGGCCGCCGGACGCGACTATTCCGGCTTGGCGGGCGCGCTGCAGACGCTGGGCCTTGCCCTCCCCAGGCTGGACTTCAGCCTGTTGCAGACGCGCGGCTGGTGGGCTCGCACCACCGGCAAAAGCAAGAGCGCCGGCGCAGAGTTCGCCGGCCAGTTTGAGCAGGTCGCCCAATG
>CALRME020000210.1:0-6032 GCA_943369045.1 Sphingobacterium thalpophilum | reverse complement strand
CGACCAGCACGCGTTTGCCACTAACGGGCTGCATGCCGAAGCGGCTGCCCGCATCCAGCACTTCCTTGACGATCTGCTGCTTGGCATCGGGCTTGAGCCGGATGTTGATGAAGCCTGGCCCGGCGATGTCGACGGCCTCGACCCAACGGGCATAGACGGGCTGCGCCATCAGTGCGGCCTTCAGGCTTTCAGCCACCTGGCGGGGATTGAGCTTGAGCGGCTTGGCCAGCTGCATGGCGGCGGTGGAGGCGAAGTCGCCATGCGCCGCGACCTTGGGCGATTCGAAAGCGGCCTTGGCGCCGGCGCCGGGCAGCAGCTTTTCGAGCTCGGCAGCCAGGCCGCCGAGCAATTCTTGTTTGACGAGGAGCATGGGTCTGATTTTACGGGGCCAGGCCGGCGGGCCGGGTCGGCAGCCTTGTTGGCTCAGCCGTTATGTGCTGGAATCCATATCGATTCAACCAACCCACCTGTTCCAGGAGTACCCCATGAAGAAGTTTCTCAGCCTGATGACCCTCGGTTTTGCCCTGACCATGGGCTCTGCTTACGCCGCCAGCCATGCCGGCGCGCCCATGAAGGCCGGTGACTCCTGCGAAGCCAAGGCTACCGAAAAGAAGCTGGCCGGCGCCGCCAAGACCAGCTTCATGAAGAAGTGCGAGGCCGATTCGGGCAGCGCATCGTGCGACAGCGCCGCGGCAGAGAAAAAGCTGGCCGGCGCCGCCAAGACCAGTTTCCTCAAGAAGTGCAATGCCGACGCCGCTGGCGCCCCCATGGCCGCCGCCGGCCCCTCGGCCTGCGAAACCAGCGCCACGGAAAAGAAGCTGGCCGGCGCCGCCAAGACCAGCTTCATGAAGAAGTGCGACGCGGACGCGAAGGCCGCGAAGAAGTAAGCTACTTCCCGAAACCCCTGGCCAGGAACACTGCCGCCAGGGGAATCAGCGCCAGCAGGTGCGCCTGGGCCATAACCCACTTGCGCGCCAAGCGGACCTGGTCATCGGCCGGCAAGGCGCCGGTGGCCTTCAATTCCTTGCGCCAGCGCGCGAACATCACGGTGGGCTTGATTGACATCAGGCCGATCACCACAAACAGCGCCACCTTGGTGTGCAGCAGCGGGTTGGTCCAGTACCAGGACGTGCCCTTCACGCCCCACCAGGTGCGGGCGATCCCGGTCAGCAACACGGCGCCCGCAGCGATGCCGTAGACCAGGTCAACCTTGCCCAGCCGCTCCACGACTTTGGCATTCATCCACTCCACGCGGCACAGCGCCGCCTCGCTCGAGATGAACACCACCAGGGTCAGGATGGCCACCAGGTGCAGGTAGGCCAGTATGGCTTCGAGTGTCATGTCTGTCCTTTCCAGAATTCCGCCTGTCCGTAATTGTGTTTCAGGAAGTCAATCCACAACCGCACCCGCAGCGGCAGGTGCTTGCGCTGCGGGAACACGGCGTAGATGCCGTTGGGCGGCGCAGCGAAGTCAGCCAGCACTTCGGTCAGCCGGCCCGCGGCAATTTCGCTTTCAACTTCCCAGGTGCTGCGCCAGGCAATGCCATAGCCCGAAAGGCACCAGTCGTGGAGCACCTGCCCGTCCGAGCAGTCCAGCGGCCCGCCAGGCTTGAGGTGCACCACCTCGTCCCCTTCGCCGTTTGAACCTTTGGGCATGCGAAACGCCCAGCCCCGGGTCTGCGACGCGTCGCTCGACAGGGTCAGGCAGTCGAACTTGACCAAGTCGTTCGGCGTCTCGGGCGTGCCGTGGCGTTTGAGGTAGGCCGGCGTGGCCACGCACAGGCGCCGGTTGTCGGCCATGCGCACGCTCACCAGCGACGAATCGGGCATGTCGCCCACCCGCACGGCACAGTCAAAGCCCTCGCCCGCCAGGTCGACCACGCGGTCCGACAGGTTCAGGGAAATCGTCACGTCGGCATGCAGTTCGCGAAAGCGCGGCACCAGCGGCGCGACGTGGCGGCGGCCGAAGCCGGCCGGCGCGGTGATGCGCAGGTGGCCGCTGGCCTTGACGCCGCCTGCGCTGACACTGGCTTCGGCATTGGCAATGTCGGCCAACAAGCGCTGGCAGTCTTCCAGGAAGGCGCTGCCTTCGTGCGTCAGGGTGATGCGGCGGGTGGTGCGCACCAGCAACTTCACGCCAAGGCGCTCTTCCAGCGCGTCAAGACGGCGGCCCATGATGGCGGGGGCCACGCCTTCGGCTTTTGCAGCCGCCGTCAGGCTGCCACGCGTGGCCACCGAGACAAAGGATTCAAGCTGCTTGAGTTTGTCCATGGGCGCAGATTATGCGCACGGAAGTCAAAAATCAAGCCCCGTTTCCCTTGATTGCGCCTGATTGCATCAAAATTTCGATCTGCGCGTTGCTGTAGCCCACTTCGGCAAGCAATTGAGCGGTGTGCTCCCCCAGCTTCGGTGGGTTCAGGCGGATACCGGGCCGCTCGCCATCCAGGGTCAGCGGCAACAGCGGCACGCGGGTTTCCCGGCCGTCCGTGAGCGTGACGGGCGCCAGGCCGCCGGTCTCATTGAGGTGCGGGTCGTCGAACAGGTGCTCGGGCTGGGTGATGGGCGCAAACGGCAGGGCGTGCTTTTCAAACACCGCGCTCAGGTGCGAGGCGCTGTGCCCGGCCAGGTCAGATCGCAGGACAGGCATCAGCCACTCGCGCGCCTTGACCCGGTCGTTGTTGGTCTTCAGCCGCGGGTCGGCCTTCAAGTCGCCAAAGCCAAAGGCCTCGCAAAAAAGCGCCCACTGCGTGTCGCTGACCACCGCCAGGAAGATCTGCTCCCCGTCCTTGACCGTGAACACGTCGTAGATGCCCCAGGCCGAAATGCGGCCCGGCATGGGCGCCGCCGGCTTGCCGGTAACGGCGAACTGCATCATGTGCTGCGCCACCAGGAACACATTGTTCTCGAACAAGGCGCTCTGCACTTCCTGGCCGCGGCCGGTTGCATCGCGCTGGCGCAGTGCCGCCATCGCGCCTATTGCGCCGAACATGCCGCCCATGATGTCGTTGACGCTGGTGCCCGCACGCAACGGATCACCGGGCCGCCCCGTCATGTAGGCCAGTCCGCCCATCATCTGCACCACCTCATCGAGCGCAGTGCGGTGGTCATACGGCCCGGGCAGGAAGCCCTTGTGGCTGACGTAGACCAGCCCCTCATTGAGCTTGCAAAGCGATGCGTAGTCCAGCCCCAGCTTTTTCATCGTGCCAGGCTTGAAGTTTTCGCTGACCACGTCGGCCGTGGCCACCAGCCGAAGCGCCGCCTCGCGGCCTTCAGGCTTTTGCAGGTCCAGCGCGATGCTCTTCTTGTTGCGGTTGAACAGGGGGAAGAAGCCGGAGCCGGAACCCAGCAGGTGGCGTGTGCTGTCGCCTGCCACGGGCTCGACCTTGATCACCTCGGCGCCCAGGTCGGCCAGCACCATGCCGCAGGTCGGTCCCATCACCATGTGGGTGAACTCGACAACGCGTATGCCTGCCAGGGGAAGTTGCTTTTCGCTGCCCTCAGCCATGCGGGGCTCCTTGCGCGAAGGTTTTTGGCAGGCCGGCTTCAGGCGTCATGCCATATACCGGCTCGCCCGGCAACCCGGCCTTGAGCGGTTCGCGGGCGGCGATCAGCTTCTGGATATCAATGCCGGTGGAGACACCCATGGCCTCGAACATGAAGACCAGGTCTTCCGTCACCACATTGCCCGAAGCGCCGGGCGCATACGGGCAGCCGCCCAGCCCGCCCAGCGAGGCGTCGAAGGTGCGCACGCCCACGTCGTAGGCCGCCAGGCAATTGGCCAGTCCCAGGCCGCGCGTGTTGTGCATGTGGGCGGCGCCGGTGCGATCGCCGATCTCGGCGCGCACGCGTTTGAACAGGCGCCGCACCTGGGCCGGGTTGGCATAGCCGGTGGTGTCGGACAGCCCCGCCTCATCCACGCCCGCTGCGACAACCTGCGCCGCAGTCCAGACCACCTCATCCTGGGGCACATCGCCCTGCAGCGTGCAGCCAAAGGCGGTGGAGATGCCGGCCTCGACCCTCACATGAGGCGCCGTATCGTTGCGCAGCGCCACGATGGCCCGCACCTCGTCGATCATGGCCTCGCGCGTCTTGCGCACGTTGGCCAGTGAGTGCGCCGCACTTGCCGAAACGGGAATGGTGATCTTGTGAACGCCGGCTTCGATCGCGGCCTGCGCCCCACGCAGGTTGGGCACCAGAGCCATGACGGTCAGGCCCGGCAGGGTGAGCGCATGTGTCACCACATCGGCCGCGTCAGCCATCTGGGGCAGCAGTTTGGCCGGCACAAAGGAGGCGACTTCGATCTCGCGCAGCCCTGCGGCATGCAGCGCAATGATCCAGCGGATCTTGTCGGCCGTGGCCATGGTGGCCTTGACCGACTGCAGGCCGTCGCGCGGGCCGACTTCGCTGACAAGGACATCGGGATTCATCGCCCGATTGTCCCCGACCCCGAGGCTTGCCGCCCTACTCTGCCTTGAAGCCCGAGGCCTTGATCGGCGCTTCCCATTTTTTCAGGTGCGCGGCCTGCGTGGCCGCCAGTTCGGCGGCGCCGGCATAGCTGGGCACCAGGCCGAAGGAATAGATCTTGTCCTGCACTTCGGGCGCCTTCAGCGCATCGGCCACGGCGCGGTCGATGCGGGCCACCACGTCGGCCGGCATCCCGGCCGGGCCGTACAGGCCAAAGAAGGCGTCGGCGGCGACGTTGATGCCCAGCTCCTTGAGCGTGGGCGTGTCCGGCAGCGTTTTGGAGCGCTGCTCGCCCGTGACGGCCAGGATGCGGACCTTGCCTGCCTTGTGGTGCTCCAGCGTCTCGGAGGCGGTGTCCACCATCAGCGGCACCTGGCCGCCGATCAGGTCCTGCGCCGCCAGGGCACCGCCGCGGTACGCCACATGGGTGATAGGCACGCCCGCGGCCTGGCCCAGCATCTGACCCGCGAAGTGCGGCACCGTTCCTGCACCCGAGGTAGCGTAGTTGGCCTTGCCGGGATTGGCCTTCATCCAGGCCAGCACCGCTTTCAGGTCACCCGCCGGCGCCCCGGGACCGGCGGTGACGGCAAAGTCGAAAGTCGTCACGCGCGAGATCATGGAGAAGTCCTTGATCGGGTCGTAGCCCAGGTTGGCATACAGCCAGGGCTGGATCACCAGGGCGCCGCTGGGCGACAGGCACAGCGTCTGGCCGTCCGGCGCAGCGCGTTTGACTTCGCCCAGCGCCACCCGGCCACCGGCGCCGGGCTTGTTGTCGACGATCACGTTCTGGCCCAGCGAGACGCGCAGCTTCTCGGCCAGCAGGCGCGCGATCACATCGACCGAGCCGCCGGGCGGAAAGCCCACCAGGATCTTCATGGTGCGGTCCTGCGCCATCAGGGCGGGAGCGGCGAGTGCGGTGGCGGCGAGCGCGGCGGCACGGGCGGTGAATTGGCGGCGTTTCATGGGAGTCTCCTTCGGGTTTGTGTTGGATTGGTGTCTGTTCGGCAATTCAGCCGGTGGCGGTGCGCATCGCTTCAAGCACCTGGCGGTTCTGCTCAGGCAAGCCCACGGTGATGCGCAGCCATTGCGGCAAGCCGTACAAGTCCAGCGGCGAGACGGCAATGCCGCGCGCCTGCAGCGCCGCATGCGCGGCCTTGGCATCGCCAATGTGGACCATCACGAAATTGCCGGCGGACGGCACGCAGCGCAGGCCCATGGCTTCCAGGCCCGCAGTCAGCGCCGCGCGGCCGGCCGTGTTCATCTCGTAGCTGCGTTGCAGGAAGTCCGCGTCGCCCAGGGCCGCGATCGCTGCGGCCTGGGCCGGCGTGCTCACGTTGAAGCGGGGGCGCCGCTGGTTCAACTTCGCAGCCAGTGCCGGTTGCGCCACCGCATAGCCAATGCGCAGCCCCGCCAGCCCATAGGCCTTGGAAAATGTCCGCGCGACCATGAGATTCGGGATGCGTCGCACCCAGCCGATGCTGTCGTAGCGCTGCGCGGGCGAGAGGTATTCGGTATAGGCCTCGTCCAGCAGCACCGTCACATGGGCGGGCACCGATTCGATGAAAGCCA
>CALRME020000209.1:0-6036 GCA_943369045.1 Sphingobacterium thalpophilum | reverse complement strand
GGCGTGGTTGTCAGTGAAGCCCGGATGCCGATGGACGAGCTGATCACCATCAGCCAGGAAGACGTCGACACCGAAAAGGGCAGCCGTTCGCGCCTGAAAGTGGGCACGGTGCTGACCCGTGGCGAGCTGCTTCACCTGGCGCTGATGTCCAGTGAGAACCGCGCGGCGCACGCGCTTGGCCGTACCTACCCGGGCGGCCTGCCGGTCTTCGTGTCGCTGATGAATACCAAGGCCAGGGTCCTGGGCATGAAGGACACGCGCTACGTGGAGCCCACGGGCCTGTCCAGCCAGAACCAGTCGAGCGCCAAGGATCTGGCAACGCTGGTGGGCAGCGCCTACAACGACGCGACACTTCGCGAACTGTCCACCTCGCCTGGACACCAGGTGGAAGTGGGCAACAAGACGCTGCAGTACAACAACACCAACCGGCTGGTGAAGAACCCTGACTGGGATATCGGCCTGCAAAAGACCGGCTACATCTCCGAAGCCGGGCAGTGCCTTGTCATGCAGACGAAGATCGCAGGCCGCAAGCTCATCATGGTGTTTCTGGATTCGGCGGGCAAGCTGAGCCGCCTGGGTGATGCCGAGCGCGTGCGCCGCTGGGTTGAATCGAATCCGCACACGGCACCTGCCGCCACGGTGATCCGCCAGGTCAACGGTTAAGGCGTCTTGTAGCCCAAAGCCGTGGAGATCTCGCCTGCTGTGCTCTGCAGCTTGCTCATCCACCCTTCGTCCAGCCGGTCCGCCGGCGCCGAAATCGACAGGCCGGCCACCAGCTTGCTCTGGTCGTCGTAGATTCCCGCTGCCATGCAGCGCACACCCAGTTCCAGTTCCTCGTTGTCGCGCGCAATGCCGTACTGGCGCGCCTTGGACAGTTCACGCTCGAGCACCGGCAATTGGGTGATGCTGTTTTTGGTGTGGCCCGCCAAGCCGGTGCGTGTGGCGTATGCCCGGACGCGCTGCAGGTCGTCTGCGGCCAGAAAGAGCTTTCCCGTCGATGTCAGGTGGAGTGGCGCACGCCCGCCGATGGCCCGCACGACCTGCATGCCGGAGCGCTCGCTGTAGGCGCGCTCGACGTAGACGATCTCGTCACCCTGGCGCATGCTCAGGTTCACGGGCTGCTGTATCAGGCGGTGCAATTCACGCATGGGTGCGAGTGCAGCATCCCGCACGTTGAGACGGCCCTTGACCATGTTGCCGAGTTCCAGCAGGCGCATCCCCAGCCGGTAGCTGCCCGCCACAGGACGATCCACGAAGCGGCCCGTGGCCAGGTCGTTGAGGATGCGGTGTGTGGTGGAAGGGTGCAGCCCGGTCTTCTCGCTGATCTCCTTGAGCGATACGGCCTCTTCGCGCGATGCGAGCACGTCGATGAGCGCAAACATGCGTTCAATGACCTGGATGGTCGGGGTCGCCGGCAGGTTGGGGTCGGACTTTCTCATGGCTGGGACATATCCGGGAATGGCAGTGTTGCCATTTTACGTTGTGAAATTGGTGTCTGACTGGTGCACTTTCGCGCCGGCGACACAAAGCCCTATCTGGGGGTGCCCGCGGGTACCCAGTGCCCGTCCACCAGGATTTCACCGGGCAGGAAGCGTGCTTTGTAGTTCATCTTTGAACTTTCGGCGATCCAGTAGCCCAGGTAGACATGCGGCAGGCCGAGTTTGCGGGCCTGCTCTATCTGCCACAGCACGCTGTAGGTGCCATAGCTTGCCGCGGCATCAGGCTCATAGAACGTGTAGACGGCGGAGATACCGTCATTGAGCACATCGAGGATGGATACCATGCGCAGCGCCCCGGGCGAGCCGTCGTGCGTGGTTTCGCGGAATTCGACCAGCCGGGAGTTCACCCGGCTCTGCAGCAGGAACTGGGTGTACTGGTCGATGCTGTCGTGGTCCATGCCGCCCCCGGCATGGCGGCCCGTCTGGTAGCGCAGGTAGAGCTGGTAATGCTCAGGAACAAAGCACAGTTTGAGAACGCGCGCCTGCAGGCCCTGGTGCCTGGTCCAGGCACGCCGCTGGCTGCGGTCGGGCTGGAAGTCCGCGGCAATCACGCGCAGGGGCACGCAGGCGCGGCAGCCGTCGCAATAGGGCCGGTAGGTGAACATGCCGCTGCGCCGGAAGCCGTTCGTCACCAGGCCAGAGTAGGCATCGTTGTGGATCAGGTGGCTGGGGGTGGCGACCTGGGAGCGCGCCTGCCGTCCCGGCAGGTAACTGCACGGGTAGGGCGCCGTTGCATAGAACTGCAGCGTCTGGAGCGGAAGATCCTTGAGGTGGGTCACGCTGGGGCCGGCGGCGGTAGGAGTTGACGCCAGTATAGGGGGAGGAACTTCCAGGCCGGCCCGGGGATGGCTGCGTTTTGTGCGACTTGTTCCACAAAGCCCGCGCGGGCAACCTCACGCGCGCCCAGGGAGGCCAGGTGGCGGGTGTTCTGCTGGCAGTCAATGAAGTCGATGGCGTTGGCGCGGCAAAAGGCCACCAGGGCGGCAAGCGCGATCTTGGAGGCATCTGTGGCGCGGGCAAACATGGACTCGCCAAAAACAGCCTTGCCAATGGCCACGCAATAGAGCCCACCTTGCAGCTTGCCGTCCACCCAGGTTTCCACGCTGTGGGCGAAGCCCGCACGATGGAAGGCCTCATACGCGCGGACCATGTCCGGCACGATCCATGTCCCCGACTGCCCCTCGCGCGGGCTTTGTGAGCAGGCGTTGATGACCTCGCCAAACGCCGTGTCGAACCGGATCTCGCACTGCGGTTCGATGGCGAAGCGCGAGATCGTCTTGCGCAGCGAACGGTGCAGCCTGAATTCGCGCGTGGGCAGCACCATGCGCGGGTCCGGGCTCCACCACAGGATGGGCTGGCCTTCGCTGAACCAGGGGAAGATGCCGCGGGCGTAGGCCAGGCGCAGGCTTTTCGCATCCAGCGAACCGCCGGCGGCCAGCAATCCCGGCGCAGGCTGCGCCAGGTCCCAGGCCTGCGACACGTCCGGGAAGTCTGCTCCGGGTTCCAGCCAGGTCAGCTTCATCGCGTGCCCGGCATCACGCCAGCGCCGTCTGCAGGATCTGCCGGATGTCGCGCTTTGCGATGGCCGCGAACCCCGCTTCTTCGAGGCTGGCACGAGCTGAAGCATTGGCTGCCAGCGCCTGACAGACCGGTACGAGCTGCGCAGGATCAGCTATGCGGATGGCCGATCGCATGTCGGCGTCGATCTGGGTGTCGGCATCGACGTCGGCAACCACGCATTTGCGGTTGGCCAGCAGGTACGAGACCCGGACCACCTCGAAGATCTTGGCGGTGTCGTACACATTGATGTTGAGCACCATCTTCGAGCGCGCTATGAGGTCGTCGCGGGCCTTTCCGTACAGGCCGCAGACAAAAACCGCGGTCAATCCCGAATAGGACAGGAAATGGAATGCGCCCATGCGGTTGGGCGCGGGCATGCCGTAGATCAGCACGTCAATGTCCTGCTCAGCCGGCTTGTCGATTCTCTGCAGTACGGGCGCATAACCGACCGGTACCACCCGCACATCCTTCGCTCCCCAGCCCGTCCAGGCCTGGACGTTGGCGCTGCTGTAGTCCCAGATACGGAACCTGCGGGCGATTTCCAGCATCTGGGGCTTGACCTCTTCCTTGCGCGCGCCTCTGGCCTGCTCGAAGTTGTAGACGATGGTTTGAGGCGGCAGCGTCGAGAGCACTGGCATCTCCATGACCTGGGCGCCAAAGACGATGTTGGTGGCGTCCGGTGCAAGCGCATTGAGCCCGCAGGTCGCTGTGTGCCCCAGTTCCTGCAGTCCCCACTGGACCGTGTCGATGACTTCGCGGTAGCCGTTGAGCCCGTGCATCGTCTTGCTGGGGACGATATGGGCCAGGTGAAACTTCATGCGGTGATTCCTTTTGCGAAATGTACTTCGCCGCAGCCATCCCTGAAATGGAAAAAGCCCCGCACTTTCATGCGGGGCTTCTTGATTTCTGGCTCCTCGACCTGGGCTCGAACCAGGGACCTACGGATTAACAGTCCGGCGCTCTACCGACTGAGCTATCGAGGAACAGCCTCGAATTATAGCCTGATTTTTGCCACCATTAGAGGCTGGCCGTCATCGAGAGGCGCAAGCTGCGCGCCGCGCCCGGATACAGGTACACATGGCCGAACTGGTAGGGCGACTCCTTCCAGTAGCGCTTGTTGAACAGGTTGTCCACGCCCAGCGTCCACGTGGTCGCTACGCCGGCTGTTTTGGTGTCATACCGCAGCGCTGCGTCCACCCGGGTCCAGGCGGGCAGGGTGACGGAGGCGTCGGGCAGCACCGAGCGGCGGCCTTCGCGGGACAACTGCCCCTGCAGTTCCAGCCCCGGCACCGAGGCAAAGCGCCAGGCCGCGTTGGCACGCACGACGGAATCGGGAACGTTGGTGGGCCGCTTGCCGTTGGTTGCCGGCTCGGCAATGCTGCCTTCGCGTTTTGCATTGATGAGCGTCACGCCGCCGCCCAGGCGCCAGGGGCCTTGCGCCCACTGCGCGCTGGCCTCGAGGCCGCGGTGAACCGCCTTGCCGTCGTATTGGCCGGCGCAGGGTGTGATGCCCAGGCGGCTGCAGGCGTCCAGGTTGCTGACCGGGCGATCGATGTTGAACCAGGCCAATTGCCAGTTGAAGCTCTCCTGGCCGCCTTTGAGCCCCAGCTCCCATTGCTTTGATTTCAGGGCCGGCAGGCCTACGCCGGCATTGGTGTACTGCGCTGTGCGATTGGGCACCACCTGCGACTCCACGCCTTCGCCGTAGCTCGCATAGGCCATGGGACCTGCCGCCAGACGGTAGCTCGCCGCGATCCAGGGGGTGGTCAGGCCGTCGCTGTACGACGTGGCCCGCGAGCCGTTGGTGCGGATGCTGTCGCGCTGCAGCTTCGTGTGCCGCAGGCCGACCCAGGTGGTGAACCGGTCGTTCCAGCGGATGGCGTCCTGCACCGACAGCTCCACGGAACGTTCGTCCCGGTTGGTGCTTGGGTCGGTGAGCGTGGGATCGGCGGGCACGACTGCAGTGCCCGCCACGTTACCTGTTCCAACGTAATTGAAGGCCTGGGCCTGGAAGCGGTTGCGAACCCGGCTGGACAGCAGGCCCGTAGACAGTTCGTGGTTCACGCTGCCGGTGGCGAATCTGCCCTTGAGGTTCAGGCTGGCAGCGTCCTGGCGGCGGCGCTCGTTTTCGCTGCGGAAGTCGTAGAAGTCGAACGTGCCGTTGGAGCAGTAGCGGTCGAAGTTGCCTTCGGCGCCGCAACCAAAAGCATAGGCCAGCCGGTCGTCCGTCTTGAGATCCTGGCTGCCCAGCTGGGCCGACCAGCGCCACGAGGGGTTGATGGCCTGCTCGAAGCGGATCGTGCCGGTGACGGCGTCAAACACCGACGGCTGGGACCAGGGCTGGTTGTTCACGTTCAGGCGTGGGTCCACGGGAGCCGGCAGGCGGTTGCCCAGCAGACTGTAGCCGGCCTGGCTGGGCTGCGACTTGCGGCTCCACTCGATCTCGGCTTCGAGCAGCGAGTCGCTGCTGATACGCCAGTCGGCCGCCAGCGATGCGAGGCTGCGCTCGCCGTCCAGCGAGCGTGTCAGGGGCCGCAGGTTCTCGTGCGCCAGGTTCAGCCGGTAGCCGAAAGCGCGATCGGTGCCGAAGCGGCCGCCCAAATCGACGGCCGCCAGCACGCTGGAGCGGCTGGTGGCTTCAACGCGCACTTCACGCAGGTCGTTTTGCGTCGGCCGTTTCACGACGTAGTTCACCAGGCCGCCGGGCGCACTTGTGCCCGCCTGGATGCCGCTGGTCCCCTTGAGGATTTCCACGCGTTCCTTGTTGTCCAGCGGGATGGTGGTCTCGGCGCTGATGGGCAGGCCTTCACGGCGGTAGTTGAAGCGGTTGTCCAGTGTGAAGCCGCGGATCGTCAGGTAGTCCCAGTAGCCCGGCGAGTTGTAGGCGTCGGTGACCGAGGAATCGAACTGCGTCAGGTCGGCCAGGCGCCGCGCGCCGCTGGCCTTGATCTGGTCACGGCCGATGACGGTGGCCGAG
>CALRME020000208.1:0-6061 GCA_943369045.1 Sphingobacterium thalpophilum | reverse complement strand
CAGCCCGAACTGATGCTGCGCGACTGGGCGTCACTGGATCTTGGCGCGATGGCTGTGGCCTGCGGCTGCGGCGGCGGCGATGCTGTGGCCGCCGTGCTGCCACGTGTGTTGTCCCTCTCGCGCTCGCTGGTGCTGGACGCGGACGCGCTCAACGCGATTGCCGCCGACAGCCAGCTGCGGGCGTTGCTGCAGGCCCGCTCGCGGCGGCCGGACCGCGCAACGGTGCTGACCCCGCATCCCCTGGAAGCAGCGCGCCTGCTGGGCAGCACAGCCGCGCAGGTCCAGGCGGACCGGTTGCGGGCTGCGCAGGACATCGCGGACCAATTTGGCTGCTGTGCCTTGCTCAAAGGCTCCGGCAGCGTGATTGCCACACCGGGTCGCGCGCCGGTGGTCAACCCGACTGGCGACGCGAAGCTTGCCACGGCGGGCACAGGCGACGTGCTGGCCGGTTTGCTGGCGGCCCGGCTGGCAGAGGGCATGGATGCCCATGACGCAGCCTGTGCGGCAGCGTGGACCCACGGCCGGGCAGCGCAGGACTGGCGCGCCGCCACCGCGCTCACGGCGGGCGAATTGGCAAGAACCGTGAAATAGCCAGAAGCAGTTCTGGAGCGGCCCCCGGGCCTTTTTCGGCCTGCAAGCCGCGCCCAGAGCGTTTGAGCGGTTTTCAGCCCCGGCCGACGAACGGCATCTTCGTAGCCATCACCGTGTGGAACAGCACGTTGGCGTCCAGCGGCAGGTTGGCCATGTAGAGCACCGAATCGCCGACGATCTTCACGTCCATCAACGGTTCGATCTTGATCTCGCCGTTGGCCTGGGGTACGCCCTTGGCCATCTTGGCGGCCAGCTCGGTCATGGCGTTACCAATGTCGATCTGGCCGATCGCGATGTCGTACTTGCGCCCGTCCAGTGACGCGGTCTTGGTCAGGCCCGTCACCGCGTGTTTGGTCGAGGTGTAGGCAATCGAATTCGGGCGCGGGTCGTGCGCGGAGATCGAGCCGTTGTTGATGATGCGCCCGCCCATCGGGGTCTGCGACTTCATCACGCGGAAGGCGTTCTGGATGGCGTAGAACATGCCGTTGAGGTTGGTGTCGACCACGCGCTTCCAGTCCTCGACCGTCACGTCTTCCAGCAGCACCTGGCCCAGGCCCATGCCGGCGTTGTTGAACAGCAGGTCCACACGGCCGAACGCCTTGACCGTAGCATCGAACAGCGCCCGCACCGATGCCGGGTCGGTGACGTCGGTCGGCACAGCCAGGCCGCGGCCGCCCGCGCCCGATTCCGCGATGGTTGCCTGCAGCGGCTCGGCCCTGCGGCCCGCAACGGCCACCTTCCAGCCATCGGCCAGCAAGGCCAGCGCAGCCGCCTTGCCAATGCCCGTGCCGCCGCCCGTGACGATGGCCACGCCTTTTTCTTTTCCGCTCATCTCTGTCTCCTGTTTTTGGGTACTGCTTCAGCGGCGCTTGCGGCCGCCCTTGCTTTTGCTGGCGGCCTTCTTGACCGCCGATTTCAAGGCCTGGATAGGCGACGGCTTGGGGCCGCGGTCTGACACGCGTTCGGAGACGCGCTCGGACGCCGCCGCGTCCTTGCCGCTCTTGCGTGCGCGCTTCGCAGAAGCCTTGGCCGGCGTGCCCGACGGCGCGGCGCCCTTGTCCTTCATCGCGCGGCCGACCAGTTCGTCGCCTTCGCGAACCAGTCGGAAGTCGATCTTGCGGCCATCGAGGTCGACCCGGCTGACCTGCACCCGCACCCGGGTGCCGATGGCATACCGGATGCCGGTGCGCTCGCCGCGCAGCTCCTGCCGCGCCTCGTCGAACTTGAAGTACTCGCCGCCCAGCTCGGTGATGTGCACCATGCCTTCGACATACATCGCGTCCAGCGTCACGAAGATGCCAAAGCCCATGGCTGCGGTGACCACCCCGCCGTACTCCTCGCCCAGGTGCTCACGCATGTACTTGCACTTGAGCCAGGCTTCGACGTCGCGGCTGGCCTCATCGGCCCGGCGCTCGTTGGCGCTGCAGTGCAGGCCGGCGGCCTCCCAGGCCTGGACTTCCTTGCTGGCCGGCGGCGCCGGCTTCTTGAGCTTGTTGGTCGGCGCCTTCACGCGCGATGCCAGGCGGCGCGACAGCTTTTCGTGGGCCTCGCCAGGCGTCGGAAGCACCGGCAGCTCGTAGCGGCGCTTGCCCAGGATGGCCTTGATCACGCGGTGCACCAGCAGGTCGGGGTAACGCCGGATCGGGCTGGTGAAGTGGGTATAGGCGTCGTAGGCCAGGCCGAAGTGGCCGCTGTTGATGGGCGTGTAGATGGCCTGCGACATCGAACGCAGCAACATGGTCTGGATCTGCTGCGAATCGGGCCGCTCTTTCGTCGCCAGGGCGATCTTCTGGAACTCCGCCGGCATCGGGTCTTCGCTGATCGTCAGCGGCACGCCGATGGCCTTGAGGTAGTTGCGCAGCAGGTCCTTCTTCTCGGGCGTTGGTCCTTCGTGAACGCGGTACAGCCCGGGGTGGCCGCTTTCCTGGATGTAGTCGGCGCTGCAGACGTTGGCCGCCAGCATGGCTTCCTCGATCAGCTTGTGCGCGTCGTTGCGGGTGCGCGGAATGATCTTTTCGATCCGGCCGCTGTCGTCACAGACGATCTGGGTCTCGGTCGTCTCGAAATCAACGGCGCCCCGCACGTTGCGCGCCTTGAGCAACGCACCGTACACATCGTGCAGGTTCAGCAGGTCGGTGACGCGGTCCTTGCGCCGCGCAGCCTCGGGGCCGCGCGTGTTGCCCAGGATCGCCGCCACTTCGTTGTAGGTGAAGCGGGCATGGCTCCACATCACGGCAGGGTAGAACTGGTAGGCGTGGATCTCGCCGGTGGCCGCGATCAGCATGTCGCAGACCATGCACAGCCGCTCGACCTCGGGGTTCAGGGAACACAGCCCGTTGGAGAGCTTCTCCGGCAGCATGGGAATCACGCGCCGCGGGAAGTACACGCTGGTCGCTCGGTCGTAGGCGTCGATGTCGATGGCGCTGCCCGTTTCCACGTAGTGGCTCACGTCGGCAATCGCCACCAGCAGGCGCCAACCCTTGCCCCGGCCGACCTTGGCCGGCTCGCAGTAGACGGCGTCGTCGAAGTCTCGTGCGTCCTCGCCGTCGATGGTCACCAGGGGCACGTCGGTCAGATCGACGCGATGCTTCTTGTCCTGAGGCCGCACCTTGTCGGGCAGCGTGCGCGCCAGCGCGATGCAGCCTTCGGAAAACTCATGCGGCACGCCGTACTTGCGCACCGCGATCTCGATTTCCATGCCGGGGTCGTCGATCTCGCCCAGCACTTCCTTGACGCGGCCCACGGGCTGTCCGTACAGGCTGGGCGGCTCGGTGAGTTCGACCACCACCACCTGGCCGGCCTTGGCCAGCGCGATAGCGCCCTTGGGGATCAGCACGTCCTGGCCGTAGCGCTTGTCTTCGGGGGCGACGAGCCACACGCCGCTTTCGTGCAGCAGGCGGCCGATGATGGGTTGCGGCGGGCGTTCGATGATTTCCACGACGCGGCCCTCGGGCCTTCCCTTGCGGTCGTGACGCACGATGCGCGCCTTGACGCGATCCTTGTGCAGCACCGCGCGCATCTCGTTGGGAGGCAGGTAAATGTCGCCTTCACCGTTGTCGCGGGCCACGTAGCCATGGCCATCGCGATGGCCCTGAATCACGCCTTCGAATTCATCCAGAAGGCCTGTGCCGGGTTGTCCAATATTTTTGATATAGAATCCTGTTCTTTCCTGAAATGCCCAGGTGGCGGAATTGGTAGACGCACTAGTTTCAGGTACTAGCGAGTAACATCGTGGAGGTTCGAGTCCTCTCCTGGGCACCAATCATAAAGCCGGTAAACGTCATGTTCACCGGCTTTGTTTTTTCTGAAGTCCGTTTTTTCAAACGGGATTAAACGGGCAACGCCACGAGGTCGTGGCCATCGGTTCCCACAATCTTCGCGCGGGTGAATTCGCCCACCTTGAGCTGCTTGCTGAGCTTCTCGGGCGGCAACAGCTTGACCACGCCGTCGATCTCCGGCGCGTCGGCGTAGGAACGGCCCACGCCGCCCTTGCGGCCCAGTGCCGGTGCGGAGTCCACCAGCACCTGCATGGTGGCGCCCACGCGCTCTCGCAGCTTGGCCGCTGACACCTCCTCGGCGACCGCCATGAAGCGGGCACGGCGCTCCTCGCGCTCTTGCTGCGGCAGCATGCCGGGGATGTCGTTGGCCACCGCCCCCGTCACCGGGCTGTAGGCAAAGCAGCCTGCACGGTCAATGCGCGCTTCACGCATGAAATCGAGCAGGTGCTGGAATTCGCTTTCCGTCTCGCCAGGAAAACCGGCAATGAAGGTGCTGCGGATCACGATTTCCGGGCAGGCGTCACGCCAGCGCTGGATGCGCTCCAGGTTTTTCTCGCCACTGGCAGGCCGCTTCATGCGGCGCAGCACGTCGGGGTGGCTGTGCTGGAAGGGCACATCCAGGTAAGGCAGGACCTTGCCTGTGGCCATCAGCGGGATCACCTCATCCACAGATGGGTACGGGTAGACGTAGTGCAAGCGCACCCAGGCGCCATAAGGTTCGGCAATCTCGCCCAGCGTCTGCACCAGCTCCAGCATGCGGGTCTTCACGGGCTTGCCGTCCCAGAAGCCGGTGCGGTACTTCACGTCCACGCCGTAGGCCGAGGTGTCCTGGCTGATCACCAGCAGCTCCTTGACGCCGCCTTCGAACAGCGCCTTGGCTTCCTTGAGCACATCGCCTACCGGCCGCGAAACCAGGTCGCCGCGCATCGAGGGGATGATGCAGAAAGTGCAGCGATGGTTGCAGCCTTCGCTGATCTTGAGATAAGCATAGTGGCGCGGCGTCAGCTTGATGCCCGCCACACCGAACGTGCCCTTTTGCGGATCCGGCACCAGGTCGATAAAGGGGTCGTGCGGCTTGGGCAGGTTGGCATGGACGGCGTCCATCACCTCCTGGGTGGCATGGGGGCCGGTGACGGCCAGCACCGAGGGATGCATCTGCCGGACCAGGTTCCCGCCGCCCTCGCCCGCCTTGGCGCCCAGGCAACCGGTGACGATGACCCGGCCGTTTTCGGCCAGAGCCTCGCCAATGGTGTCCAGGCTTTCCTTGACCGCGTCGTCAATGAACCCGCAGGTGTTGACGATGACGATGTCGGCGCCTTCGAAGGTCTTGGAGGTCTGGTAGCCCTCTGCGCTCAGTTGCGTGAGGATCAGCTCGGAATCGGTCAGCGCCTTGGGGCAACCCAGGCTGACGAACCCGACTTTGGGGATTTTGGTCGTGGGGGACGACGGGGAAAGGACTTCGCTCATCCCCGCATTGTCCCAGCTATGGGAATGAATTACCTTTTAATGCCGAAAGCACCGAACATCTGCTCGGTCTGCTTCTGCATCTGCTCCTGCATCTTCTCGAACAGGTTTTTGGACTGGTCGGCATAGGTGCCCATCATTCCCTGCATCAGCGGGTTCTGCACGTTCATGAACTGCGCCCACATTTCGGGCGTCACGCCCTTGGATTGCTCAGTCAGCTTGGCCTGCACGTCCGTGAAGGCCTGCACGTTCTTCTCAAGATAGGAGCCCATGAAACCCTGCATCGCATTGCCGTAGAAACGGATGATGTTGGCCAGCACGGCCTCGCTGAACATCGGTGCTCCGCCCGCTTCCTCTTCCAGGATGATCTGCAGCAGGATGCTGCGCGTCAGGTCGTCATTGGTCTTGGCGTCGCGCACCACGAAGGACTCGCTCTCGAGCACCAGCTGCTTGACTTCGGCCAGCGTGATGTAGGTGGAGGTATCGGTGTCGTAGAGCCGGCGGTTCGGGTACTTCTTGATGACACGCTGCGCCGGCTTGGCGGCGTTGGCTTTCTTGCTTTGCACGAATGGCTCCTGGAGGCCGGGCCGGCGGCCACGGCAGCGTATTGCAGTGCAACAGATTCTAGGGAGCGCGCAATACCAGAAACCCCAAGGTTTACCCTGAGGAGGTGTCACATGCAAAAGGAAATTGGTAGGCGCGATTGGACTCGAACCAACGACCCCCAC
>CALRME020000207.1:0-6065 GCA_943369045.1 Sphingobacterium thalpophilum | reverse complement strand
TGTTCGCGGAAATCGCGCGGCGTGCAGCCCAGCTCGCGCTTGAAAACGGCGTTGAGGTATTGCACCGAGCCGAAGCCGGCGCGCTCGGCGACCTCGGCGCCGGTCACCGTGCGATCGAGCAGCAGCGCGCGCGCGCGGTCGAGCTTGTAGTGCAGGATTTCGTCGTGCACGGTCCTTTGCAGTTCACGGCGGAAATAGGTTTCCAGCGAAGAGCGCGACAGCCCCAGGTGCGCAGCCACCTGCTCTGTCTTGATGCCTTGGCATGCGTACTGCCGGATGTAGTGCAGCGCCCGCATCACCTGGGGGCCATGGGACGCTTCCCGCCGGCTTGATGCACGGGCCTCGATGCCCGCGGGCGGAACCACGACGCGGGCCGCGCCCAGCCGCGCGCCGCCGAGCATCTGGTGCATGAGGTGCGCGGCCGTCCTGCCCATCTGCTGCGTGCCCTGGCTCACCGAACTCAGTTCGATGCGCGTGAGGTGGCGGCCCAGCGTGTCGTTGTCGATGCCGACAATGGCCACCTCATCTGGCACGGCAATCCCGGCCAGGATGCACGCCTGCAGCAGCTGGCGCGCGCGCGCATCCGTCACGGCCACGATGCCAATGGGCTTGGGCAGGGATTCGAGCCAAGCCACCAGCTGGCGCGCCGCGCTGTTCCACGTCGGGGCGCTGGTGGCCAACCCCCGGTGGATGCGGCATACGAGCCCGTCGCGCCGGATCAGGGCTTCAAACGCCCGCTCGCGCTCCTGCGCCCAGCGATTGAGCGGCGACTCCGGCAGGCTGTAGCAGGCAAACTCCCGCAAGCCCGCCTCGATCAGGTGCCCGCAGGCCTCCTGAACCAGCAAGCGGTTGTCGGTGGCGACATACGGTATGCCGGCTGGATAGATGGATTCATCGGCGTAGGAACTGCCCACGGCCACGACGGGCAGTTTCATCGAAGACAGGGCTTGACTGACCGCCGGGTCATCGAAATCCGCGATGACGCCGTCGCCGTGCCATTCCTCGATGCCGTCGAGCCGGAACCGGAAGTCCTCTTCCAGGAACAGGTCCCAGGCCACCCGCGTCTGGTTCACGTAAGAGCCGATACCGGCAATGATCTCGCGGTCGTAGACCTTGCTGGCATGAAACAGCAAGGCCACGCGGTGGACCTTGGGTTGGGCAGGGCGATGGCTGTGGGTCATGAGCCGGTGAAAAGCGGTGTCCGGTGCAGCGCATTCTGCTCTACCGCTTAATTTTTTGCGGCGCAGCAACGAATATTGCCAAGGCCGCTACTCATTTTCGCAAGTCATGGCCGGCTGCTTCTTGACTAGCATCGCCGCTTGTCCACTGGAACTGCGCCATGTCGTACTTCGATTCCATCGCCCCCGTCCAATACGCCGGCCCCGGCCCCGGCCGCGGTCCGGGCCTGGCCTACCGCCACTACAACCCGGACGAGAAAGTGCTCGGCAAGACCATGCGGGATCACCTGCGTCTGGCCGTCTGTTACTGGCACACCTTCGTCTGGCCGGGCAGCGACATCTTTGGCAATGCCACCTTCACCCGCCCCTGGCACGAGGGCGCCGATGAGCTGACCCTGGCACGCCGCAAGGCTGACGCAGCATTCAGCCTGTTCACGCGGCTGGGCGTTCCGTTCTATACCTTCCACGACACCGATGTCGCACCCGAAGGCGGCAACCTGGCGCAATACCGCAGCAACTTTGCGGCGATGACCGACGTACTGGCGCAAAAGCAGGAAGAGACAGGCATGCAGTTGCTCTGGGGCACGGCCAACCTGTTCAGCCATCGCCGCTATGCCGCCGGAGCGGCCACCAATCCCGATCCCGAAGTCTTCGCGTACGCCGCGACGCAGGTATTCAGTGCGATGAACGCCACGCAGCGCCTGGGCGGCGCCAACTACGTGCTCTGGGGAGGGCGCGAGGGTTACGACACGCTGCTCAACACCGACCTGCGCCGCGAGCGTGACCAGCTGGGCCGCTTCATGCGCATGGTGGTCGAGCACAAGCACAAGACCGGTTTCAGGGGCGACATCCTCATTGAGCCCAAGCCGCTGGAGCCGACCAAGCACCAGTACGACTACGATGCCGCGACGGTCTACGGGTTTCTCAAGGAGTTCGGTCTCGAAAAGGAGATCAAGCTCAACATCGAAGCCAACCACGCCACCCTGGCCGGGCATACCTTCCAGCACGAGATCGCGACGGCGGCGGCGCTTGGCGTCTTCGGCAGCATCGACGCCAACCGGGGCGATCCGCAAAACGGCTGGGACACGGACCAGTTTCCCAACAGTGTGGAAGACCTGACGCTGGCCATGTACGAGATCCTCAAGGCCGGCGGGTTTGTCAACGGTGGATTCAATTTCGACGCCAAGGTCCGGCGCCAGAGCCTCGATGCCGTGGACATCCTGCACGGCCATGTCGGTGCCATCGATGTGCTGGCCCTGGCGCTCAAGAGCGCCGCGCGGCTGGTCGAGGAGGGCGAGCTGCAGCGCTTCAAGGACCAGCGCTATGCCGGCTGGCAGCAGGACTTCGGGCGCCGGCTGTCTGGCGGAGAGATGACGCTCGCCCAGGTCGCCGAACACGCCTTCGTCAATGAATTCAACCCGCATCCCGTCAGCGGCCGGCAGGAGTGGCTGGAAAACCAGGTCAACTCTGCGATCTTTGGAGGCGTTGCGTGAGCGCGCCGGCCGATCGCATGCAAAAGGGGGGCACGCATTGAGCCTCGCCGTGGGTTTCAGGGACGTGGTCAAGCGCTTCGGCCCGGTCGAAGTGCTGCATGGCGTGAGCTTCGAGCTCGCGCCGGGGCGCGTCTATGGCCTGCTGGGGGAGAACGGCGCGGGCAAGTCCACGCTGATGAAAATTCTGGCGGGCTATGAAGGCCTGTCGGGCGGGCAGTTGCTTGTCGATGGGCGCGCCATGCTGTTTGCCGGACCGCGGGCGGCGGAAGCAGAAGGCATCGTGATGATCCACCAGGAATTCAACCTGGCCGAAGACCTGACGATCGCACAGAACATTTTCCTGGGCCACGAGAAAAAGCGCGGCTGGCTGCTCGACGACGTCGCCATGCGCTCAGAAGCACGGCGGGTGCTCGACCAGGTCGGGCTGGCCGCCAGCCCCGACACCCGGGTTGCCAACCTGATCGTCGCCGAGAAGCAGCTGGTGGAGATCGCCAAGGCGCTGTCGCGAAACACGCGGCTGCTGGTGATGGACGAGCCTACGGCGACGTTGACCCCGGGCGAGACCGAACGCCTGTTCGACCTGATCGCCCGGTTGCGCGGCGAGGGCGTGACGATCCTGTACATCTCGCACAAGCTCGACGAGGTGGAGCGCGTGACCGACGAAGTCGTGGTGATGCGCGACGGCCGTTTCGTCGCGCAGCGGCCTACCCGCAGCCTCACGCGCCAGCAGATGGCCAGCCTGATGGTGGGACGCGAGCTGTCGGACCTGTATCCGCCGAAGGATCCCTTCGAGCCCGGACGGCCGCCCTTGCTGGAAGTGGATGGGCTAAGCGTGCCGGGCTGGGCCCGGGACGTGAGCTTCCAGGTGCGGGCGGGCGAAATCCTCGGGTTTGCCGGCCTGGTCGGCGCAGGCCGCACGGAGCTGTTCGAGGGCTTGCTCGGCCTGCGGAGATCGTCGGTCGCAAGCGTCAGGCTTGCGGGACGCGAGTGGAGCCGCCGCAGCCCGCGCAGTGCCGCGGCACGCGGTTTGACCTACCTGAGCGAAGACCGCAAGCACAAGGGCCTGCATGTGGACCTGGGCCTGCGGCAGAACCTGACGATCATGGCGCTGGAGCGCTACGCGTCGCCCCTGCTGTCGCCTGCGGCCGAGCAGCGGGCCCTGCGGGCATCGGTTGGCGAATTCGGCATCCGCACCGGCTCACTGGACATCCCCGCCTCGGCCCTGTCCGGCGGCAACCAGCAGAAGCTGGCGCTTGCCAAAGTGCTTCACCCTGGACCACAGGTGGTCGTGCTCGACGAGCCGACCCGGGGTGTCGATGTAGGCGCCAAATTCGACATCTACAACCTCATCCAGCGCCTGGCCCGCGAAGGCAAGGCCGTCGTCGTGATTTCCTCGGAACTGATGGAACTGATCGGGCTTTGCCACCGCGTCGCGGTCATGCGGGCCGGCCGCATCGTGACCACCTTGCCCGCCGAACAGCTGACCGAACAGGTCATGATTGCCCATGCCACCGGAACCCACTGAATCCCAGGCGGCTGCCGCCCCGGTGCGCGACAAGCCCGCATCACGCCTTGCGGCTCTGCACGGCGCGGGGCCGCTGATCGGCCTGGTGCTGCTGTGCGCCGCCGGCATGCTGCTCAACGAGAATTTCGCGACGCTGGACAACGCGACGAATGTGCTGACCCGCACGGCCTTCATCGGGATCATCGCGGTGGGCATGTGCTTTGTCATTATCTCGGGCGGCATCGACCTGTCGGTGGGTTCGATGGCGGCCCTGATCGCCGGCAGCACCATCCTGATGATGAACGCGGCCGCGCAGTCGCTGGGCTCGCCGGTTCTCGTGGTGGCCCTGGGGATGGGGTTTGCGGTCGTGCTGGGCGCCCTCTTCGGCCTGGCCCACGGCCTGCTCATCACCAAGGGCCGGATCGAGCCCTTTATCGTCACGCTGGGCACGCTGGGCATCTTCCGCGCCTACCTGACCTATTTTTCGAATGGCGGCGCCATCACCCTGGACTCCTCCCTGTCGGACGTGTACAGCCCGGTTTACTACGGCAGCCTGCTGGGTGTGCCCATTCCTGTCTGGGTGTTTGCGGCCGTCGCCGCGGCTGGGGCACTCATCCTCAACCGGACAGCGTACGGACGCTACGTGCAGGCGATCGGCTCGAACGAGCAGGTCGCGCGCTACGCCGCGGTGGAAGTGGACCGCGTCAAGACCATCACCTATGTGCTGCTCGGCGTCTGTGTCGGTGTGGCCACGCTGCTGTATGTGCCACGCCTCGGTTCGGCTTCCCCCACCACCGGCCTGCTGTGGGAACTGGAGGCTATTGCCGCGGTCATCGTCGGCGGCACGGCCCTCAAGGGCGGCGCCGGCGGCATTACCGGCACCGTGATCGGGGCCGTGTTGCTGTCCGTGATCAGCAACATCCTCAACCTCACCAGCATCATCAGCGTGTACCTCAACGCCGCCGTGCAAGGTTTCGTGATCATCGCGGTCGCCTTCTTCCAGGGAGGGCGCCGCTGACGTCATTTTCCCCCGTGCTACCAACCTGACCATCAAGGAGACAAACCATGAAATCGCTGATCCGCACGCTGGCTGCCACCGCAGCCGTGATGACCGTATTGGGCACCTCGCCCGCATCCGCCCAGAACAAGCCGCACATCGGCGTCGCGATCCCCGCGGCCACGCACGGCTGGGCCGGAGGCGTCGTGTACTGGGCCAATCGCACCAAGGACGAACTTGAAAAGCAGTATCCGGGCCTGAAGGTCACGGTCAAGACGGCGGGCTCGGCCGCCGAACAGGCCAACCAGGTGCAGGACCTGCAGACCGCCAGCAAGATCGATACGCTGGTGATCCTGCCGTTCGAGTCCGCCCCGCTGACGCAGCCGGTCGCCCAGGTCAAGGCCAAAGGCGTCTACGTCGTGGTGGTCGATCGCGGCCTGACCGACACCAATGCGCAGGACGCCTATGTCGCGGGCGACAACCCCGGCTTTGGAAAGGTGGCTGGCGAATACATGGCCAAGGCGCTGGGCGGCAAGGGCGACGTGGTCGTGCTGCGCGGCATCCCCACGGTGATCGACAACCAGCGTGTCGATGCCTTTAACGCGGTCATCAAGGCCAACCCCGGCATGAAGGTGCTCGACGCCAAGCACGGCAACTGGAACCGCGACGATGCCTTCAAGGTCATGCAGGACTACCTCACGCGCTTCAAGAAGATCGACGCGGTCTGGGCGTCGGACGACGACATGGCGGTGGGCGTGCAGAAGGCCATAGACCAGGCCAAGCGCACCGACATCAAGATGGTCCTGGGCGGCGCAGGTTCCAAGGACTACATCAAGAAGGTGATGGACGGCGACAAGATGGTCACGGCCGACGTGACCTATTCGCCAAAAATG
>CALRME020000206.1:0-6078 GCA_943369045.1 Sphingobacterium thalpophilum | reverse complement strand
GCCAGTTCAGGCGGTTGCGAAAGCGGTGAACCCGCCTCGCGGGCGATGGCTTCGAGTGCCGGGGAGGGGTCGAAGCCCGGCACACAAAGCCGCGACTGGCCCGCTTCGAGCACGGCCCGCTTTTCGCCATACAGCTCGCTGGCCGGACTCAGCGGCGTTAGCTGCGGCTCGCCGCCGGCCAGCCGCCGCAGCCCTGGCTGCATGCGGAACGGCACGGCGATCTGGCTGAAGTCGAAGTCCATGAAGCGAGTGCCGGAAAGCAAAAAGGCTCCTTGCGGAGCCTTCATGCGGTTGGCGCTGGGTTAGACGCGGCGGCGGTATTCGCCGGTGCGGGTGTCGATTTCGACCTTGTCGCCCTGGGCCACGAAGATCGGCACGCCGATCTCGAAGCCCGTGGCGATCTTGGCAGGCTTGAGCACCTTGCCCGAAGTGTCGCCCTTGACGGCCGGCTCGGTCCAGGTGATTTCGCGCTCCACGCTGGTGGGCAGTTCGACCGAGATGGCCTTGCCTTCGTAGAACACGACTTCGACGGCCATGCCGTCTTCCAGGTAGTTCAGCGCGTCGCCCATGTTCTCGGCTTCGACTTCGTACTGGTTGAATTCAGTGTCCATGCAGACGTACATCGGGTCGGCGAAGTAGGAGTAGGTGCACTCCTTCTTGTCCAGGATGATCTGGTCGATCTTGTCGTCGGCCTTGAAGACCACTTCGGTGTTGAAGTTGGCGATCAGGCTCTTGAGCTTCATGCGCACGGTGGCGGAGTTTCGCCCGCCGCGGCTGTATTCAGTCTTGAGCACGACCATCGGGTCCTTGCCGTTCATGATGA
Organism: Sphingobacterium thalpophilum; assembly: GCA_943369045.1. Lineage (GTDB taxonomy): Bacteria > Pseudomonadota > Gammaproteobacteria > Burkholderiales > Burkholderiaceae_C > Ramlibacter. The sequence goes on along the minus strand of CALRME020000206.1, from coordinate 5,255 downwards.
CGTTGCCGGCGCGGATTTCTTGAGCGATTTTCATGGCGTTTTCTACAAAAAATGTTGCGCAGCAAATCGCGCAAAGCCTCGGATTTTAACGGTTTTCCTGAATGCCCCGGGCAGGCCCCCGGATTCGGGCCGCAAACCGGCTGAGCTGGGTGGCCAGGTCGTCTTGCGCGAGCAGCCTTTCACGGGCCAGGAGGGCGGCTTCGGCCCATTGGGCAAGCTCAGGGGTTTGGGGTGAGCCACCAGCCCTGTTCCAGGCCTGGTGGAAACGCCGCAGCGACGGGGGCGCCTGCAGCCAGTCCAGGAATGCCTCCAGCTTGGCGTGGTGGGCGCCATCGTCCTGCGGATAGATTTGCCAGATGAAGGGCTTGCCTGCCCAGAGAGCGCGCACCAGCGAGTCTTCGCCCCGCACAAAATTCAGGTCGCAGGACCACAGCAGGTGGTCAAAGCCGCCCTGGTCCAGCCAGGGAAGGTAGAGGACCTGCAGATTGCCGGATTCCCTCTGGTCCCCGAGCAGCGCATGTACCGCCCGGGCCGCGCGGCCCTGCGTGACCAGGAGTTGGGTCTGGCCGTAGCCACCTGCCCACATGGCCAAGAGCGCGTCGAGCGCAGCGGGTTCGTAACAGAACAGCGCCACGCGCTGCGCGCCGGGTGCGTCGGGCACGCCGACCGACTGGAGCCAGGCGCCTGAATCGAAGCCGGCCTGGCGCGCCGGCAGGCAGGCTTCGCGCAGCAGTCCTCCGGTGCCGGGGGTGAAGCCGGGATAGAAAAAATGCTTGGTCAGGCCGGCGCCCGGCCCGGAGAGCACAGGGGAGGGCAGGCCGTGCGTCCTTTCGGCGAAGGGTTCGGCGCTGAGGTATTCGAGGTTGATCCAGGCCACGCGGCTCGCGCCGTCGCGGCGGGCGATGGCCTCGACGAAGGGTTGATCGAGCTCACAGCCGAAGGCCTCAATGACCACGTCACCGGGCGTGATGCCTTGGGGAGACGCGTCCCAGGTCCGCACCTGCACGCCGGGATGTCCCTGCGGTGCCATCCATGCCAGGGCTGACGGATCGTCCACCCACAGGCGCACCTGCTCGCCGCGCGAGGCGAGGTCAGCAGACAGCCGCCAGCACACGCCGATGTCGCCGTGGTTGTCGATGACCTTGCAGAAGATGTCCCAAAGCATGCTCCCGGGATAATAGGGCCGATGAGCGAAGCGAACCGGGAATGAGCGAGGCGCATTCCGAACAACTCCTGGCCGAAGTGGCCGCATTGCCGCAGATGCCCGGCGTCTACCGCTATTTCGATGCGGAAGGCGGCGTGCTGTACGTGGGCAAGGCGCGCAGCCTGAAAAAGCGGGTCGCCAACTATTTCCAGAAGAGCCATGGCGGCACGCGCATCGGCCACATGATCAGCAAGATCGTGCGGATGGAGACCACGGTGGTGCGCTCCGAGGCCGAGGCGCTGCTGCTGGAAAACAACCTGATCAAGACGCTCAACCCGCGCTACAACATCCTGTTTCGCGACGACAAGAGCTATCCCTACCTGAAGATCACCGGGCCCGGCAAGGCTGAAAGCGCGAACGCGCCGGCCGCGTTGCGCTTTCCCCGCGTGGCCTATTACCGCGGGGCGGTCGACCGCCGCCACAGCTACTTCGGGCCCTACCCGAGCGCATGGGCGGTCAAGGAGTCGATCCAGCTGCTGCAGAAGGTGTTCCGGCTTCGCACCTGCGAGGACACGGTGTTTTCCAACCGCACGCGGCCCTGCCTGCTCTACCAGATCAAGCGTTGCTCCGGGCCTTGCGTCAACCTGGTGAGCCAGGACGACTACCAGCACGATGTGGGCAACGCCGAGGCTTTTCTGCGCGGCGACACACAGCAGGTGCTCAAGGCGCTGGAGTCGCGCATGCTGGATCACGCGGAGAAGCTGGAGTTCGAGCAGGCCGCCGAGCTGCGCAACCAAATGGGGGCGCTGTCCAAGGTGCTGCACCAGCAATCGGTGGACACGGGCTCGGACAAGGACGTGGACATCCTGGCTGTGAAGGTGCAGGGCGGCAAGGCCTGCGTCAATCTGGCCATGGTGCGCGGCGGCCGCCACCTGGGCGATCGCGCGTACTTCCCGAGCCACGTGGACGATGCCAGTGTGGTGCAGGACTTTGACGATGTTGCCGATGCGGCGCCCACCCAGACTGTTGAAGTGCAGGTGCTTGAGGCCTTCATTGCTCAGCACTACCTGGCGGTGCCCGTACCGGCCGCGTTGATCACCAGCGACCGTGTGGGCAAGGAACTTCTTGAGGCGCTGTCGGAGCAGACAGGCGTGCGCATCAACGCCGTGCACAACCCGCGCGAGCAGCGCCGCGTCTGGCTGGAGATGGCCGAAAAAAACGCCGCCATCCAGCTGGCGCGCCTGCTCGCAGAAGAGGGCTCGCAGCAGGCCCGCACTCGCGCGCTGGTGGAGGCGCTGGATCTTGCGCCGGATAACCTGGACGCTTTCCGGGTGGAGTGCTTCGACATTTCGCACACGGCGGGCGAATCGACCCAGGCCTCCTGCGTGGTGTTCCACCACCACAAGATGCACAACGGCGAATACCGCCGCTACAACATCGACGGCATCACGCCGGGCGACGACTACGCCGCCATGCGCCAGGTGCTCACACGCCGCTACAGCCGGCTGGCAGAAGCCGGGCGCGATTCGCCTGATGCTTCGCCTGCGCAAGAGATTGAGACAGCGCAGGAACTGGACGCGCCCGAAACAGAGGCGCCTGAGGCGCAAGCCGCCGTGCCCGAGGCCAAGCGCCCATCGCCCGGCCGCGGCGGCGCACTGCGCCTGCCTGACCTGGTGCTGGTCGACGGCGGCAAGGGCCAGGTCAGCATGGCGCGCGAAGTCTTCGCCGAACTGGGCCTGGACCTTTCGGTCATCGTAGGCGTCGAAAAGGGCGAGGGCCGCAAGGTCGGCCTGGAAGAACTGGTGTTCGCAGACGGCCGCGACAAGGTCTACCTGGGCAAGGACTCGGCTGCACTGATGCTGGTGGCCCAGATCCGCGACGAAGCCCACCGTTTCGCCATCACCGGCATGCGTGCGCGGCGCGCCAAGGTGCGCGTGGGCGGTAGCAAGCTCGAAGAAATCCCCGGCATCGGTGCCAAGAAGCGGGCGCGCCTGCTTCAGCGTTTTGGCGGTATACGGGGCGTGGCTTCGGCCGGTGTGGAGGACATCGCCACGGTCGAAGGCATCTCAAGGGAACTGGCAGAGGAGATTTACCGTGCGCTTCATTAAGGTCCTGCTGGCAGGCATTGCCGGCCTGATGGCGGCGCCCTCCGGCGCACAACCCGCAATGCCGGTGCCGGCGGTGCCGCCCGGCCATGCGACCTGGGCTGATTACAAGCAGCACGCGGCGCAGCGGATCGCGGCGGCAAACCCGGGCGAGATGTTTTCAGGCCCGCTGCCCGACACGCTCAAGTCCATCCCCGTGCTGCAGGTGCAGCTCAACGCCGACGGCAGCCTGCGCGGCATTGTGGTGGTGCGCACGCCGCAAGCCGTTCCAGGCACGGTGGAGATGGCCAGCCAGGCGATCCGCCGCGCAGCGCCTTTTGCGCCCGTGGGCCACCTGCCCAGGCCCTGGCATTTCAGCGAGACCTTCCTGTACAACGACGACCTGAAGTTCCAGCTGCGGACACTGGCCGAGACCCCCTGAGCGCGCCGGGCACCGGCGCATGCCAGAATCGGGCATGTTTTTCACGATACCGACGCTGCTCACGTGGACGCGCATCATCGCGATCCCGCTGATCATCGGCGTGTTCTACCTGCCGATGGAGCAGCAGACGCGCAACCTGATGGCCACGGTGATGTTCGTGGTCTTCGCGCTCACCGACTGGCTCGATGGCTACCTGGCGCGCAAGCTCAACCAGACCTCGGCATTCGGCGCCTTCCTGGACCCTGTGGCCGACAAGTTCCTGGTGTGCGCCGCCCTGCTGGTGCTGGTGCATCTGGGGCGTGCCGATGTGTTCGTCGCCCTCATCATCATCGGCCGCGAGATTGCCATCTCTGCGCTGCGCGAATGGATGGCCCAGATCGGCGCTTCCAAGAGCGTGGCGGTCCACATGCTGGGCAAGCTCAAGACCACGGCGCAGATGGTGGCCATCCCCTTTCTGCTGTATGACGGGCTGCTGTTCGGCCTGATCGACACCGGCACCTGGGGCATCGGCCTGATATGGATCGCCGCCGTGCTAACGGTGTGGTCGATGATTTACTACCTGCAGAAAGCCTTGCCGGAAATCCGCAAGCGCGTGAAGTAGAGGCCTTCGCATGCAAGGCAGTTCGCGCCAGGATGCACTGGTCAGGGCCATGCCGGCCGTCTTCGTATTGATCTGGAGCACCGGCTTCATCGTGGCACGGTTCGGCATGCCGTATTCGCCACCGATGAAGTTCCTGGCCTTGCGCTACTTTCTTTCCGTTGTGTGTTTCGCCGTATGGGCTTTGCTGGCTCGCGCCGCCTTGCCGGCAACGTCCCGCCAGTGGAGGCATCTTGCCGTCACCGGCGCGCTGATGCATGCAGGCTACCTGGGCGGCGTTTGGTCGGCGGTGAAGCTGGGAATGGGTGCAGGCCTGGTCGCGCTGCTGGTGGGATTGCAGCCAGTGCTGACTGCCGTGTGGGTGTCGTCGCAGGGTGGTCGTGTATCGCGCGCCCAGTGGGGCGGGTTGGCTCTGGGGTTCGGCGGCCTGGCGCTGGTAGTGTGGCAAAAGCTGGGCCTGGGTGAGATCGGCGCGGTGAACCTGGCGCTGTCGCTGGGCGCATTGCTGAGCATCACGGCAGGCACGCTGTACCAGAAGCGCTTTGTCGAACCCTGCGATGTGCGCTCGGCCAGCCTGGTGCAACTGGCCGCCGCTTTCGCCGTGACCCTGCCGCTGGCATTGCTGGAATCTGAAAGCATGAACTGGAACGCGCATCTTGGGGGTGCGATGGCGTGGTCGGTTCTGGCCCTGACGCTGGGCGGCAGTTCTCTGCTGTACCTGCTGATCCAGCGCGGCGCTGCGACCGCGGTTACCAGTCTGCTCTACCTTGTGCCGCCATGCACGGCGCTGATGGCCTGGGTGCTTTTCTCGGAGCCGATCACGTGGCTTACCCTTGCCGGCATGGCGCTCACGGCGCTGGGCGTGAGCCTCGTGGTACGGCCTTCGAAGCCGGCGCCCTGAGTTTCCATGGTTCGTCGCGGAAGCGCTCCACCAGGAAATCGGTCAGCAATTTCACGCGTTTTGGTGTGCGCGGCTGCCAGGGTGCG
>CALRME020000205.1:0-6108 GCA_943369045.1 Sphingobacterium thalpophilum | reverse complement strand
CACGCCCACACCTATGCTCCTGACGGCCCCGTGATCCGCTTCTACGCGGCGGCACCGGTCAAGACGCGCGACGGCAGCGCGATCGGTGCGCTGTGCGTGATGGACACAGTCCCGCGCACACTGACACAGACCCAGCGCGGTGCGCTGCTCAAGCTGGCGCAGGCAACCTCGACACAGCTTGTATTGCAAAGGCAGCTGCGGGTAGCCACGCAGACCGACCGGCTGACCGGGCTGCCCAACTGGTTTCACTTTGAGGCGCAGTTCGGCTCACACAGCGCGACCAGCGGCATCCTGTCGTTCGTACGGCTCAAGACTGTCAGCCAGATCAATTCGGCGCACGGTTTCCGCGTGGCCGACGCGCTGATCAAGGAAACGGCCGACCGGCTCAGGGCTTTCTCCGGCGGCAAGGCCGTGATCGGCCGCATCAAGCGCGGGCTCTTCATCCTCTATTTCCCGGACATGGAGCTTGAAGAGTTCACCCGCAGCACGGCGCCCGCGCTGACGGACCTGCTCCACCGTCATTACCAGGTGAACAACCTGACGCTGGTGTGCCCCGTGAACCTCGGCTATGCGGCCTTCCCGCATGATGGCGAGACGCTCGACGAGGTGGTCAACGCGGCCGACGCCGCCCTGCAGATGGCCATAGAGCGCGACGAGCCGGTGGCCTTCTTCGACAAGACAGTGGACAACGTCCTGAGCGTTCACTACCGGCTTGAACCCCAGTTGCGTCACGCTCTTGCTCAGGACCAGTTCGTCAACTACTACCAGCCCAAGATCGACCTGGCCACTGGCGAAATCGTCGGTGTCGAGGCCTTGATCCGCTGGATCCACCCCGAGCGCGGCCTGATCCCTCCGATGGAGTTTGTGCCCGCCCTGGAGTCCACCGGCCTCATTGGCGCAGTGGGGGCGCATATTCTGCGCCGAGCCGTTGACGACTGGGCGCGCTGGAAGGCCGCGGGCCTGCAGGCCCCGCGGATCGCCGTGAACGTGGCCGCGGCGCAACTTCGCAACGATGAATTCATCGACCAGTTGCGCGCTGCCCTCGCAACGGTAGGCGGGGATTCCCGGGCCCTTGGCATCGAAGTCACCGAGAGCATCCTGATCGGCAACATGGACCGGGCGATCCGGGTGCTGACCGAAGTCCGTTCGCTGGGCATCCCCGTGGCCATTGACGACTTCGGCACCGGTTACTCCTCGCTGGCCTACATCGTGACCCTGCCCATTGATGACGTGAAGATTGACCGCGCATTTGTCAAGAAGATCACGGCCGATCCCGCTTACGAGGGAATCGTGAAGACCTGCATCGCGCTGGCCCACAACCTGAACCTGAATGTGGTGGCCGAGGGCGTCGAAATCCAGGCGCAGGCCGACTTGCTGCGCAAGCTCGGTTGCAACCAGGCGCAGGGATTCCTGTACAGCCCGCCGGTCCCGGCGCAGGACATGGCGACGATGCTGGCCGGGCTGGCCGTCGGAACGACCTAAAGCGCCTTGGCCAGTTCGAACAGCACGGCGGGGGCAAGTTCCTTGCCCAGCTGGCCGCGACCCACCTTGGCAACCTCGAAGCCATCAAAGCCGGACGCGTTGAATGAGGGCCGTTGCTCCGTCAGTTCCACCAAGGGGCAGCGGTGGCCGTCGGTGTTGAGTTCGGCCCGGTACGCCTGGAAATGGGGTGTCATGGACTCCGTGGAAACCACGATGGCATCCGGCGGGGCCCCCGTCACGGCCAGCCGGGCATCGGTGACGTCGGCTGCAGCCTTGGCCGAGATCCCTGTCATCTTCAGGCACTGCAACGCCGCGGCCCGCAAGGAAGGGTCCTCCACGACGACCAGCACCCAGGCGTCGAGCAACGAGCGGCCGCCCGCGTCGTTGGCCTCGAACAACTCCAGGCTTGAAATACCTTCGGCGTTGTTGAATGTCTTGGGAAACTCCATGGTGAGCACTGCCTGCCCATTGCCTCCAGTGCGCCGGACCGTGAGGTTGGCGCTCGCGGCCATCTGGCGCAGCAGCATCCAGTGAAGGCCGTCGTTGGCGCGCCGGCCGCGCGGTTGTGGTGCGCCCTGCGCTGTGTCTCGTTGCGCCGGCCGCGGCGTCACGACATTGGCGACCAGGCGCGCCGGCTCCGGCCACGTCGGGGTTTCCAGAGTGAAGCGCACCTCCTTGCTGAAGCTCAGCGCCCAGTCGATCACCGTGTTGATCATCGTCACCGCAACGGGGGGAGCAAGCAACACATCCACCGGTTTGAGGTCGGCTGAGACGCTGACCTTGCGTGCGCGGAAGTCGTCTTCACGCCCCGCCAGCACGTCACGTACGATCCAGGCAAGGTCGATGCGGTCGCTGGTGTGCCGCACCCGCCCCGTGGACAGCCGGGTAATCTGCTGGGCCCTGAGGCTGGTCTCGCGCAGGCTGTAGAGCACGGCGTTCAAGGTCTTGGCTTCAACGGGCCGCAACCGTCCGCTTCCGGCAAGGAAATCGATGGCATTGAGGAGCATGTTGCTGCTGTCGACGCATTGCTCGGACAGGGTCGCAACCAGCGAAGGCCACTGCTGCGACATCGTCCATGGCGCGGCGGAATCTGCCGTGGCTGGCCCTCCTGCGCCATCTGACCAGCGGCGCATCGGCACGCCTGCCGGGACTTCGACCGGTGGAAAGGGAACATCGGTCCCGACCGTGTCGATGGCTGAAAGGGTCATCATGGGGTTCTCCTGGGTCATTCGGATGTGGGAGTGAGGTTGTCCAGACGCTGCTTCGTCTCGAGCATGGAACACTGGCTGGCGCAATAGTCGACCAGCGAGTCAATTTCAGTGGACTTGTCAAAAACGCCGTCGACCCCAAGCTGGGCGCAGCGCTTTCGCACACTCGGATTGACGTAGTTGCTGAACACCAGCACCTTCTGGTGGGCAAGATGGCGGGTCACGTTCTGCGCCAGGTGCATGCCCGTGCCCTGCAGAAGGAAAAGGTCGATGATCAGAACGTCCCAGTCGTGGGGCCGGCTGCCAAGCCACTGCATGGCACCATCCTCTGTCGCGCTGGTGCCAACCACCTTGACACAGGTCAGTTCCTCCAGTGCGCCAATCAGGTTCTCCCTGATGTTGGCGTTGTCCTCGACAACAAATGCTCTAAGGGGCTGCAAGGAATTCTTCTTTTCTTGTGGGTTGCCTGGCGGCAGGGTTTCAAAACGTTACCCCACTCTAGTTGCTGTGACAAAGTAACAACTCGGACGCGGGCGAGTGTCGGGGTAGGACTAGACCTACCGCCGGGCGGTGCGGTTGCAGGCCTAATGAGGAGAAGCCTTTTCAAATCCTTACGCCATGCAACCTGCTGACCAGCCGACAGCCGAATCCCTGCTTGATCTAGTCGAGAGCACCGTTTTCGCGGGCGTCTGGGTGTTCGACGTCAAGACGGATCGAATGACCTGGTCACGGGGCCTGGCTGCGATCCACGGTACCGCGCTGAACTTTGCACCGGAGCGACCCCGCGCATTTGACTTCTACACCGCCGAGTGGCGGGTACGCATCGAGCAGCTGGTGCAGGCCTGTGCCCACGACGGCAGCGGATTTGACGAGGAGATGCAGATCGTCACGGCGCAACAGCGCCGGTGCTGGGTTCGCTCGGTAGGGCGTGCCGTGCGCGACGCCGAGGGCGCAATCGTCCGGGTTGAAGGTGCCGTCCAGGAGATAGCGCCCCAGGGTTATCGCGAAGGCACACTGCTGCGCCACACCGTCCGCCTCGGAGGAGCGCCCGGCAGCGGCGAGGCCTTCGCCACGGTCGATCGTGAAGGAAGGTTTACCTACGTCAACGAGGAAGGCCTGCGCCTCCTTGCGGGGGACGACGCCGAGCTTCTGGGCAAGCTGGTCTGGAGCTTCTTCCAGAAGACCGTGCGCCTTCGCCTTGAGGAAAACATTCGGGCCGCCTTGCACAAGGGAACAGTCGTCGAATTCGAGGAAATGGATGCGCGCGGCATGCACTGGCTTCACGTGCGCGGCTACCCCGTTGGCGGTGGCCTGGCCCTGCATCTGCGCGACGTCTCGGCCAGCCGGAAATCGCAGGAGCAGCTGCGTCTGCTGGAAAGCAGCATCGCCCGCCTCAATGACATCGTCATCATCACCGAAGCCAACCCCTTCAACGCGCCGGGTCCGCGCATTGTCTTTGTCAACGAGGCGTTTGAACATCGCACCGGCTACACGCGCGATGAGGTTATTGGAAAGAGCCCCCGAATCCTGCAGGGGCCGGAAACCCAGCGCGCCGAGCTCGATCACATCCGCGCCGCGCTCGAAGAATGGGAGCCGGTCCGGGTGGACCTCATCAACTACACAAAAGCCGGCGACCCGTACTGGGTGGACCTGGACGTCTCACCGGTTTGGGACAAGGCCCGCAAGCTGACGCACTGGGTTTCTGTCGGCCGCGACATCTCCGAACGCAAGGCTGCAGAAGAAAAGATCCAGCGGCTGGCCTTTTTCGACACATTGACCCGGCTACCCAATCGCCAGTTGCTGCTCGACAGGCTGCAGGCCGCGCTCTCAGGAGATGCTTCGCTGCGCAAAGGCGCCCTGATGTTCATTGACCTCGACAATTTCAAGGTACTCAATGACACCCTGGGCCACCAGCACGGGGATGTGCTGCTGCAGCAGGTGGCTCAACGCCTGCGATCATGTGTCCATAACGAAGATACGGTCGCGCGCCTTGGCGGCGACGAATTCGTAGTCCTGCTGCAAGACAGCACGACCAAGCCGATGGATCCGCACGTGGCCGCGCGCAAGGTGAGCGACCGCATCCTGAAAGCGCTTGGCGAGCCGTATGCGCTGCCGGGTTGCATGCACCACAGCACCTGCAGCATAGGGGTGACACTGTTCGACAACGAACCATGCACCGTAGGTGAATTGCTCAAGCAGGCGGACCTTGCGATGTACCAGGCGAAGAACGCGGGGCGCAACGCCGTCTGCTTCTTCGACCCCAACATGCAGGCCCTTGCGACAGCGAACGCCACGCTGGCGACCGACTTGCGGCAGGCCTGGCGCGAAGGCCAGTTCCACCTCGAATACCAGCCGCAGATGGGCTCGCAGGGGAAGATGACGGGCGTTGAGGCCCTCCTGCGCTGGAACCACCCGCAGCATGGCACCGTGATGCCTGCATCGTTCATTCCGACAGCAGAAGAGACATCGCTGATCATCCCGATCGGACACTGGGTACTTGAAACGGCCTGCGCCCAGCTGGCCTCCTGGTCGAAGCGACCCGATCGCGCCCACCTTTCAATTGCGGTCAACGTCAGTGTGCGGCAGTTCCGCCATCCGGATTTTGTCGAAAGCGTCATGCAGGCCATCACGGATGCCGGCGTGGCCCCCCACAAGCTGAAGCTTGAACTGACGGAAAGCCTGCTGGCAGAGGGTATTGAGGTGACCGTCGCCAAAATGGGCAACCTCAAGGCGCTTGGCGTCACCCTCTCCATCGACGACTTCGGAATGGGCTATTCGTCGCTGTCCTATCTCAAGCGGTTGCCCATCGACCAGCTCAAGATCGACAGGGAATTTGTCAAGGACGTACTGACGGATGCTAACGACGCTGCTATCGCCCAGGTGATTGTCGGGCTGTCGAGGAACCTGGGTCTGGATGTCATCGCTGAAGGCGTGGAGACGCTGGAGCAGCACGCCTTTCTTGCGCAGTTGGGCTGTTCAGCCTTCCAGGGCTACCTCTTCTGCCCCCCGCTTCCTATCGGGCAACTAGAAGAGTTCATGAACACTCTGGCTCTGCAGGACGTTTAGGCGGCAACCATCTTCAACGGGGTGGTGAGCCGCACCCTGGGCATGCTGAAAGCCACCTCATTGCCGGCCCGGTGAAGATCAATCCCCTCTGCATTGGCCAGGGCGACGAGGTCTTCCCATTGCAATATCCGCGAAGGGAAACCCGGCGGAACTGGTGCCATGGCAAATTCCGGCTCTGCATCGCTGGGCACCAGCGTCACGGACATCAGGGAGTGCGTGCCGGAAAGCTCCCCGCGAAGTACGATATCCGAAGGCCCCTGGGCCGAGTCGCCGAGCAACAGCAGTGCTGCGGCGAGGATGTTGCGAAGCGCAAAGCGGGAGACTTCGAATCTCTGGGATGTGACCTCATTGA
>CALRME020000204.1:0-6114 GCA_943369045.1 Sphingobacterium thalpophilum | reverse complement strand
CGACCACCGCGGCATCCCGGCCCAGCGGCGCATGGACTAGTACGCGCAGCTCCATCACGACGCCTTGACGACGTCGCCGTCGCTGAGCAGGGGCGTGGAGCCCTTGTACGAGGCCGCGCCCGTGAGCACGCCTTCGAAGTCGTTGAGCGCCTGGCCCACTTCGATGCCTTTGCTGCCCATGCGGAACTCCCGGATGCTCAGCTCGTGGTCGGTGGTGCGGCTCTTGACCACCGACACCGCCTTGAGCAGGCTGCCGCGGGCCTCGAAGAAGCGGAACATCAGGATGCCGTCGGACAGGTAGCTCAGGTCCACATCGCTGCGCACGTCGCCCAGCACGCCGTGCAGCGCCAGGATGAGGATGGTGACCACGCCGCGCTGGTTGAGGTAGGTGAGCAGCTCTTGCATCTGCAGCAGCAGGTGCTTGTCGCCGGACATGGCCTGCAGGTAGGCGTTGAGGCTGTCGATGACCACCGTGCGGCATTGGCCATCTTCGACTGCGCTGCGGACCATGTTGGCGAACTGGCCCGGCGAGACTTCGGCCGGGTCCAGCGTCTTGATCTGCAGGCGGCCATCGGCCAGGTAGGGCTCTATGTCCAGGCCCAGGGTGCGCGAGCGCTGCAGCAATGTGCCCAGGCCTTCGTCGAACAGGTAGTACACGGCCCGCTCGCCACGCCCCAGCGCGGCCCGGACGCAGGCGATGGCGGTGGTCGTTTTGCCCACGCCCGAGGGGCCGCTGAACAGGGTGTTGCTGCCGCGTGCCATGCCGCCGCCCAGCAATTTGTCGAGCTGCGCATTGCCGGTGCTCACGACATCGCAAGCGAAATCGGCGCGGTGCTCGGAAGCCACCAGGCGCGGGAAGACGGCGATGCCGCCGGTTTCCAGGCAGAAGTCATGGTCGCCGCCGCGAAAGCGGATGCCGCGCATCTTGATGACACGCAGGTTCCTGCGCTCCGGGCCGTACTGCCCGACCGTCTGCTCCAGGCTGACGACACCGTGGCAGATGCTGTGCAGTTGCAGGTCGTCGGCGCCGGCACTGCGGTCGTCCAGCAGCAGCACGGTGCAGCCGCGGTTGGCAAAGAAACTCTTGAGCGCCAGCACCTGACGGCGGTAGCGCAGCGGGTTCTGGGCCAGCAGGCGCATCTCCGAAAGGCTGTCGAACACCACCCGCTTCGGCTTGATCCGCTCGGCCGCGGCCATGACGCCGCGCGTCGTTTCGCCCAGTTCGACTTCGGCCGGATGCAGGATGGTCTGCTGCGCGTCGGGGCCCAGGCCCTCCTCGTTGACCAGCTCGAAAATCTCCATGCCGTCCAGCGTCCAGCCGTGCGATGCCGCCACGGTGCGCAGCTCGGTGGCGGTTTCTGACAGTGTGATGTACAGGCCGGTTTCGCCCTGCTCCACACCCTTGCGCAGGAACTGCAGCCCGAGCGTGGTCTTGCCCGCCCCGGGCGTTCCTTCGATCAGGTAGATGTGGCCGGTGGGCAGGCCGCCCCCCAGGATGTCATCGAGCCCGGCAATGCCGGTGGATGCGCGTTCCTGGTCGGGGATGTCTCGGGATTGGCTGTCTTGCATGAGCTGGCTGTTGTTCAGCAAATGCTAAGGGGAAAGCCGGCGGTGCCCTGTAGGTCAACTCCGACAGAACCGGGAGACAGCCCCGCAAGGAGGCGCCTTATTCACACCGCGCCCCGGCCCTTCTGGCTTTCAAAATACACCACCTTGCGGGCGCGCTGCACGTCTCCCAGGGGGCGGTGCTCGGCCAGCGCCTGCCAGGGGTCGATCACGCCGGCTTCGATCTTCTGCGCCAGCGCCAGGCCTTCTGTCGACCCCGTGTTCTGGGGGGGTAGCATGAGGCGCGCCACGGTGACGTAGGGCGTGGGCCAGTTGACCGAAGCGTCCTCGATCGGCGTCAACGACTCGTTGGCAAAGAACTGCAACTGCAGGTCCCAGTGCAGGGCCTGGCTGGCGAGGCGCTCGCTGAAGTCGCCGCCCCAGTCACTCTTCGCGTCGGGAGAAGCCTTGCCGTTGGAGCTGGCCGGCAGCAGGCGCACCCTCACGGCGTACGGCCCGCAGGCCATGGGCAGGGAGCTGAACAGCGGCTCGGTGGCAAAGCCGCCGAAGGCCTTGCCCGCCACCTTGAGCATCTTGGCCAGCTGCTTTGGCGCGCCAAAAAGCCCGTAGCGCTTGAACAGGAACTTGACCAGGTTGCCGTTGCCATGCGAGGCAGCAGCCACGAAGTCGACGAATTCGTCGCTTCCCTTGAAGGCAAACGCTTCCTGGTTGATGAGGGTGAAGTCCTGGCTCACGGCCGGGCCCTTGCCCAGGGCCGAGTCGCCGCGCACGCCGAGCACCCGGAAGGCAAAGCCCCGGATGTCGGGCATGCTGTCCTTCTGCATGTCCAGGCCGCCGTTGGACAGGCGCACCAGCACTTCGTAGTCGCGGGGTTCGGCGAACAGGCCGAATTTGGCAAAGCCCGGCAGGCCGTCCAGCGTTTCCAGTGAGCCATGGGCCACGGTGAGCTGCTTGCGGTGCAGCGCGCGGCCGGCGCCGTACTTTTTCGACTTGCGGGCCTGGATCTCGGCGAACTGTTTCGCGAAGCCGCTGTAGCGCTTCTCTTCGTCGGGCCTGATGTTTTCTTTCCAGTCGGTGCTGGGCACGGGCGTCGGTGAGCGGCTCATTCTTCTTGTTCCTCTTGTTGGAACCTAAGTTTAAGCGCTCTAGGCTTCGGCTTCAGCCTCCTGCAAGGTACGCCACATGACCTTGCCGCTGCCGCTCTTGGGCAGGGCGTCGACGAACTGCACCACGCGCGGCATCTTGTAGACCGCCATGTTTTCGCGGCACCAGTCGATGATCTCCTGCTCGCTGACCTGGCCCTTGTGGGTCTGGCGCAGCACCACCACCGCCTTGACGCTTTCGCCGCGGTAGCTGTCTTTCGTGGAGATGATGCAGGCCTCCTGGATGGCGGGGTGGCGGAACATCAGCGCCTCCACCTCGGCCGGCCAGACCTTGAAGCCGGACGCATTGATCATCCGCTTCAAGCGGTCGGTCAGGAAGAAGTAGCCGTCTTCGTCGACCCGGCCCAGGTCGCCTGAACGGAAGAAGCGCTTGCCTTCCCATTCGATGAAGGCCGCCTCGGTGGCGTCGGGCCGCTTCCAGTAGCCGGAGAACACCATGGGGCCGCAGATGATGATCTCGCCCTGCTCGCCCACGGGCATTTCCTTGAGCGTCTCAGGGTCGACCACGCGCGCGTCGCAGCTGACGAAGGGCACGCCCAGGCATTGCTGCTTGGTGGCGTCGGGCGGGTTGGTGTGCGAGGGCGCCGCGGTTTCGGTCAGGCCATACCCCTCGGCATACCGCAGGCCGAACTGCTCCCACAGGCGCTGGGCCACGGCCTGCGGCATGGCCGCGCCGCCGCCGCCGATGTAGTTGAGGCTGGAGAGGTCGTACTTGTCGAAGTTGGGGCTGCCCAGCAGGTCGATCACCATGGTCGGGATGTTGGTCCAGGCCGTGACCTTCCAGGCGGAGATCAGGCGGCCGGCCAGGTCGCGGTCCCAGCGCGGCATCATGACCAGCGTGGTGCCGGTGTAGATGTTGGCGTGCATCAGGCTGACCATGCCGGTGATGTGGAACATGGGCACGACCAGCAGCGTGATGTTCTCGGCCGTGGCGTTACCCCAGGCGCTGCTGGCCACCGCGTTGTGCATGATGCTGGCGTGCGTGTGCATGCAGCCCTTGGGCAGGCCGGTGGTGCCACTGGTGTACGGCAGGATGGCCAGGTCGGCCGGGCCTACGGTGAGCTCGGGCAGCGGCGCGGTGTTGTTCAAAGCGTCGTCCCAGCTCATCACTTCGCCGCCGGTCAGTTCAGGAAGCGGGTGGCGGGTGAGCAGCCAGTCGCGCCAGGCATCAGGCATGGCGTTGTCGCCCGACACGTCGGCGTCAAAGGCATCGGTGAACTGCGTGACGATCATGTGCGCCAGGCGCTCGGCCTCGGGCAGCGCATTGCTGGCCTTGGCGAGCTCGTGCGCCAGGTCGCCGGTGGTGATGGCGACCTTGGCATCCGGGTCGTTGATGTAGTGCTTGAGCTCTTCGGCCCGGTTCATCGGGTTGACCGGCACCACCACGGCGTTGGCACGCAGGATGGCGAAATGCGCGATCACCAGCTGCGGGCAGTTCTGCATGTCCAGGATGACGCGGTCGCCCTTCTTCACGCCCAGCGCATGCAGCTGCGCGGCCAGCCGTTCGGCCTTTTGAACGAGATCGGGGTAGGTGAAGACGCGGCCAAAGAAGACGATGGCCGGCTTGGCCGGATAGCGCCGGGCGCTGATGGCCAGGTTGTCCCACAGCGGCGTGGCCGGCGGCGTGATGGCGTAGGGCAGCCGCTTGGGCCAGAACTTGTGGTGCGCGCGCTGCTGCATGAAAGCTTGTCTCCTGATTGCGTGCAAGGGTAGCGCGCCCCTTTGCTGCACCGCATCAGGGATGGCCCCAACAAGGTCACCGGCGTGACAGGGTTTCGCCCGCCTCCGTCATTCCCGCGCAGGCGGGAATCCAGTGCGTCCGGCTGTCATCCCCTGGCTGTCATCGCGGGCTTGACCCGGGATCCATGCCTTACTGCCTTTTGCTGGCGCCACTCAACCAGGTTGGCCAGCGCGCCGGGCGTCCGTGCCGGGGCGCTTACGCACGCTCGCGGGCGACCGCACCCTCATGCCTGCTGGGCTGGCGTCAACACCGTGGCTGAACCGCCTGACTCTGTAGCAACCGCGAATGGCTAGAGCGCCCCGGCACAGACACCCGCCACGCCTGCGGAGGTTTTTTCTGTCGGTGGGCTGGAAACGGACAAGCAGTATTGGTGCGGCTTGCGGGTCATTTTCGGCCTGCAGGCCGCGCGGGATGTGCGTTGCGCTTCAGGAGGGCTGTAAAAGGCGCGCGTCGCGTCAACTATGACCGTTGGCATCGTCACTTGGTCTTGGCGGCGCCCCATCCGCGACCTTCGATTTGTTAAACATGACGAGATTGGATTCGGGCATCACGGTGTCTTTTGGCGCACGAACGGACGTGTAGACGATGCCGTCAAAGCCAGCGGCGCTGGCGGCCTTCGCTATGAGTTGCGTGTTTCGTTTCGAAATGATGTCGCGGCCTGTTATTACTTCCCAGATTTTTCCTGCAGCATCTCTGCCCATCAATTGAAGTAGCAATGAATCGCTCGACGTCAGATCGAGAACTTTTGCAGTCGGCAACAGATGGAAATTGAGCGGGTAGCCGTGCCACCCAGGCGTCGGATTGCCATGTCCAAATTTCAGCAGATCTTCAAGGGCAAGGGCGGGATTCTCTGAAAACTGCTCGATCGTTTCGCAACAGTTCACGGCAAAGTCGTTTGAAAAATAGGCCACGTTTCCATCGGCCCCCAAGGAAAACCGCGAATCTGAACTTGGGTAAAAGATTTCCCGCGTGTAGGGAATCTCGGCGACGCCCTTTCTCGGTATCTGCCTGACACTGCCATCGTTGGTGCCGTTCGCTCGGTAGTACTTGTTATGCCACCAGATCTGGGACTTCCAGCGAATGTCCTTGGCAGCGGAGATCAAGAGTGCCGCCCAGTCCGCTCCATCAATTTGGTTCAATGCTGCGGCAATCGTTGCGTCTGCGGAGTGAATCAATGTCATGTTCGACACCCAATTGTTGTATCGGAGGCGCGATGCAATGATGTACCGCGACGATGTTAGATGGGTGCCGGATCCAGTCCGGCATGACAAGCCTAACACTCGACCAAGCAGTATCCATGCGCCTCGCAGGCCGAAAAGCGCCCGCAAGCCGCGCGGAATGTACTTGCGAGCCTTCGAGCGCCAACCGTGTTTCGGCAAAGCCGCGGGTGGGCGGGCTGTGGCGCGCAATCAGGCAAGAGCGCCTGCGGGAGTTTGTTCTTGCAGACGGCGCGCTTGCGCGCTTCGTGCTCTGACTCATCGCGGTTGTTCGAGCGGAGAACGCTTCAAGCGTTCATAGCGAGTTCCCGCGATGCGTCTGCAAGAACAGACTCCCGCAGGTTCAGTCAGCGCCCGCAGCGCTGACCGCCTTGCCGCGCGACATAGCCCGCCCACTCGTGGCTTTGCCCGCGAGGTGCAGGCAAGC
>CALRME020000203.1:0-6115 GCA_943369045.1 Sphingobacterium thalpophilum | reverse complement strand
CGCCACCGACGCCCGCGTGGAATTGCTCGCGGAACTCCCCGCAGAATTGAAGACCTTTGCCGACCATGCCCGCAGTGCGCCCCCGCCGGTTTGACCTGATTGCCTTCGACTGGGACGGCACGCTGTTCGACTCCACGAAAATCATCGTGCGCTGCATCCAGCGCGCCGTGGTGGACGTCGGCGGCGCCGAGCCCACCGACAAGGCGGCGTCCTATGTGATCGGCATGGGGCTGATGCAGGCTCTGGCCCACGCCGCCCCGGATGTGCCAGAAGCGAAGTACCCCGAACTGGGCGCTCGCTACCGCCACCACTATCTTGAACACCAGAACGACCTGGCCCTCTTTGACGGCGTGTTGCCGTTGCTGGAGGAACTCAAGGAGCGGCACCACATCCTGGCGGTGGCGACGGGCAAGTCGCGACGGGGGCTGGACGAGACCCTGCATGCGGTGGAACTCAAGGGTGTGTTCGACGGCTCGCGCACGGCGGACGAGACCGCAGGCAAGCCGCATCCCCTGATGTTGCAGGAACTGATGAGCGAATTCGGCGTGGAGCCCGCGCGCACGCTGATGATCGGCGACACCACCCATGACCTGCAGATGGCGGTCAACGCCGGCTGCCCCAGGGTGGGTGTGAGCTACGGCGCCCACGAGCATTCGGCTTTCGATGCGCTCGAGCCGCTCTTCATCGCCCATTCGGTGGCGCAACTCCACACCTGGCTGCGCGGGAACGCCTGAGCCATGGACAACGGCATTGCCCTGTGCAACTCGAGGGACCTTGCAGATGGCGGCGAGGCAGTTCCCTTTGACGTGCTGTATGGCGGCCAGACCTGCCGTGCGTTCGCGATCCGTTTCGAAGGCGGCGTGCACGCCTACCTCAACCGCTGCAACCATGTGGCGATGGAAATGGACTGGCAGCCCAACCGCTTTTTCGACGACAGCGGCCGCTGGCTGCTGTGCTCCACCCATGGCGCTGCGTACAGGCCGGACACCGGCGAATGCGGTGGCGGCCCCTGCCGCGGCGGCCTCGTGAAGATCAAGCTCACCGAACACGACGGTGTAATGCACTGGCATACTGATTTCAACCTTCAACCGATCGGGTTCTGACATGACTGACGACAACATTCCCGGCGAACCAGCCGTGCCGCCACCTCCGGCCGCACCGGCCGCGGCTGCCCAGCCGGGCTGGGAGCGGGCCACGCTGGAAAAGCTTGTGTTTGCCACGCTGGAAGAGCAGAAGGCGCAGCGCCGCTGGCGCAGTTTTGTCCGGCTGGCCTGGCTGGCTTTCTTCGTCGTCTTGCTGTGGGCCCTGTTCCACCGTGGAACGCCCACGACCGACAAGAGCACGCGCCACACGGCCGTGGTCGAGATCAAGGGCGAGATCGCCCCGGGTGCCGATGCCAGTGCCGAATTCGTCATGGCGTCCATGCGTGCAGCCTTTGAGGACGAGGGCGCCCAGGCTGTAGTGCTGCTGATCAATTCGCCCGGCGGCAGCCCGGTGCAGGCCGGCATCATCAACGACGAGATCCGGCGGCTGAAGGCCAAGTACAAGAAGCCGGTCTATGCGGTGGTGGAAGAGTCCTGTGCCTCGGCTGCGTACTACATCGCCGTGGCGGCCGACCAGATCTTCGTGGACAAGGCCAGCATCGTCGGCAGCATCGGCGTGCTGATGGATGGCTTCGGTTTCACCGGCCTGATGGACAAGCTGGGCGTGGAGCGTCGCCTGATGACGGCCGGCGAGAACAAGGGCTTCCTGGACCCGTTCAGCCCGCAGACCGACAAGCAGCGGGCCTATGCGCAGGCCATGCTCGACCAGGTGCACAAGCAGTTCATTGACGTGGTCAAGGCCGGGCGCGGCAAGCGGCTCAAGGAAACCCCCGAACTCTTCAGCGGCCTGTTCTGGAGCGGCCAGCAAGCCATCGAGCTGGGTCTTGCAGACCAGCTGGGCAACCTCGATTTCGTCGCGCGCGAAGTGGTCAAGGCCGAGGAACTGGTGGACTACACCCGCAAAGACAACGTGGCTGAACGCCTGGCCAAGCGCCTGGGGGCTTCGATCGGTGAAGGCGCCGTGCGCGCGCTGAAGGCGATTCCGGCGCTGCGGTAATCCGGTTGCCGCTGCGCGGCTACCGCCCGATGGCAAACACCGCCGGGCCCGAAGGGGCTGCGGCGGTTTTTTGTTTCCAGTTCTTCACCGTATCGCAGCGGCTGGCGGCCTGGGCCAGCGTCAGTCCGCTGCTGAAGACGAGCCGTGTGTTGGACTGGAGCGTCTGCACCAAGGCCTGCCAGAGCGCGGCGTTGCGGTAGGGCGTTTCAATGAACAGCTGGGTCTGCCCCGTCTTGAGCGCCAGCGACTCCAGTTCCTTGATGCGCTGGGCGCGCGGTCCTGCATCCTGCGGCAGGTAGCCGACGAAGGCGAAGTTCTGCCCATTGAGGCCACTCGCGGCCAGCGCCAGCAACAATGAAACCGGACCGACCAGCGGGATGACCTCGATACCGAGTTCATGCGCTGCGCGCACCACGGAGGAGCCTGGGTCGGCCACCGCCGGCATGCCCGCTTCGCTGGCCAGGCCCACGTCATGCCCGGCCAGTGCGGCAGCCAGCAAGGGGCGGGCGTCGAAGTTGCCTGTATGGTCGCCTTTTTTGTGCACTTCGCGCGGCAGTTCCTGGATGTCTTGCGCCTGTATCGGCTGCGCCAGCGGGTACAGGGCGTCAACGCGCTTGAGGTAGGCACGCAGGGTCTTGGCGTTCTCGCACACCCAGTGCGAAAGCCCGGCCGCCACCCGCAAGGTGCCGGCTGGCATCGATTCGTCCAGCGGCGACTGCGTGTCGCAGCCGAAATCAAGCGGGGCAGGGACCAGGTAGAGCCGGCCTTTGGGCGCTTCGCTCATGCGATGACCTTGATTCCGGCCGCGCGGATCATGCGGCAGGTGCGGATCAGTGGCAGGCCGACCAGTGCGGACGGATCGTCGTTGTCGATTGATTCCAGCAACGCAATGCCCATCCCTTCGCTCTTGGCGCTGCCGGCGCAATCGTAAGGTTGCTCGGCCAGCAGGTAGGCCTCGATTTCTGCATCGCCCAGCTCGCGAAAGCGCACCCTCACAGGCGCGATGTCCACCTGTTCAAAGCCCGTGGCAGCGCACACAACAGCCACGGCGGTCTGGAAGATGACTGTCTTGCCGCGCATGCGTCGCAGCTGGTCCGTTGCCCGTTCGTGCGTGCCGGGTTTGCCCAGGGGCTCGCCCGCCAGGTCTGCAACCTGGTCGGAACCGATCACCACGGCTTCCGGGAACTTGCGGGCCACAGCGCGTGCCTTTGCCAGCGCCAGGCGCAGTGCGAGCGCGTCCGGCGATTCGCCCGATTGCGGCGTTTCGTCCACATCCGGCGCGGCGACATCAAAGGGCAGACGCAGGCGTTCGAGCAATTCGCGGCGGTATCGCGAGGTTGACCCGAGGACGAGCTGGCGTGCGGGATGTATTGCGGCTTGAGAGGGACTGGGCATGAACTGATTCTCTTACACTGGCCCGATGAAAAAAGAGTTTGATGCTGACCGGCTTGACTTGGCTGCCTTCGCCCAGGACGCCGGCGTGCTGGCCCGGCAGGACCACGTGAGCGACCATACCCGGCTCATGGCGGAGACCGCTGGCGCCGGCGGTGATGCGCCCGTGACCTGGAGCGCCACCGGCGAACTGCGCGAGTCCGCAGGCAGTGCCGGCCAGGTGTGGCTGCACCTGGATGCGTCAACGCGCTTGACCATGACCTGCCAGCGTTGCCTGACGCCGGTGGAGGTTCCCGTCAACGTCAGCCGTTCGTTCCGGTTCGTGGCCGACGAGGCCACGGCGGCCGCCCAGGACGACGAGGCCGAAGAAGACGTCCTGGTGCTCAGCCGTGATTTCGACCTGGCCGAACTGGTCGAGGACGAGCTACTGATGGATTTGCCTGTGGTGCCCAAGCACGAGGTGTGTCCCGTGGACGTGAAGTTAGCGGTTGCTGACCCGGGGTTCGAGGCCGGTCAGGAGGCGGCGCCCAACCCGTTTGCCGTTCTGCAAAAGCTCAAAGCTGATAAAGACAGCTAAATCAACAAGTTGCGCTATAATCGTGGGCTTGGCGCAAACCCGCGCGCTTTCCAATCAACCCTCGCGCTGCGGCAGGCAGCGCCCTCCTCAGGAGCCCCAAATGGCTGTTCAGCAAAACAAGAAATCGCCGTCCAAGCGCGGCATGCACCGTTCGCACAATGCACTCAACGTGCCGGGCATTGCAGTGGAACCCACCACTGGTGAAACCCATCTGCGCCACCACATCAGCCCCACGGGCTTCTACCGTGGCCGCAAGGTGCTCAAGACCAAATCCGAAGCCTGATTCCCTTCAGGTCCAGCAAGGCCCGGCGCTACGTTTTTCCGTAGCTGCGGGCCTTTCTTTTTGAGCTCATGATTACCCTGGCTGTCGATTGCATGGGGGGCGACCACGGCCCCGGAGTCACCCTGCCGGCCTGCCGCAGCTTCCTGGACAAGCATCCGCAGGCTCGCCTGCTGCTGGTGGGTCAGCCTGCCAGCCTGGCCGGGTTCGTACACGAACGTGCCCAGGTTGTCCCGGCCTCTGAAGTGGTGGCCATGGATGACGCCGTCGAGGTGGCACTGCGCAGGAAGAAGGACTCTTCCATGCGGCTGGCCATCCAGCAGGTCAAGGACGGGGCAGCCCAGGCAGCGGTCTCCGCTGGCAACACCGGTGCCTTGATGGCGCTTGCCCGCTATCTCCTCAAAACCGTGGAGGGGATAGACCGGCCCGCCATTGCCTACCCCATGCCCAATGCCAAAGGGGGTGCCACGACGGTGCTCGACCTGGGCGCCAATGTCGATTGCACTGAGCAGCATCTGCTGCAATTTGCAGTCATGGGTTCTGCGCTGGTGTCCGCCCTCAATGACAAGCCAAGCCCGACCGTGGGTCTGCTCAATATTGGCGAAGAAGTCATTAAAGGCAGTGAAGTTATTAAAAAAGCTGGCGAATTGTTGCGATCAGCGGGCAATTCCGGCGATTTGAATTTCTATGGAAATGTTGAAGGCAATGACATTTTCAAGGGTACGACGGACATCGTCGTTTGCGACGGCTTCGTGGGCAATGTCGCGCTGAAGACCAGCGAAGGCCTGGCTTCAATGATTGGCGGCTTTCTCAAGGAAGAGTTTTCGCGCAACATCTTCACGAAAATGGCGGCTATTGCGGCCTATCCCGTGCTATCCGCCTTTAAAAATCGAGTTGACTACCGTCACTACAATGGCGCGGCCTTGTTGGGCCTGCGGGGACTGGTATTCAAGAGTCACGGGTCCGCCGACGTCTTCGCTTTCGGGCAGGCTCTGAATCGCGCTTATGATGCAGCCCGAAACCAATTGCTAGACCGGGTCCAGGCCCGCATCGCCCACGCGAAGCCGCTCCTGGTCGGCTCCGAGCCCGACGTGCACCCCCTGGAGCCGGTCCCCACTGATTAATGAGACGCTATTCCCGCATTACCGGCACCGGCAGCTACCTGCCGCCGCGCCGCGTGACGAACGCCGACCTGGCTGCCGAACTGGCGGCGGAAGGTGTGGAAACCTCGGACGAATGGATCGTTGAACGCACTGGCATCCGGGCGCGGCATTTCGCCGCGGCGGATGTCACCAGCAGCGACCTGGGCGCCGAGGCGGCACGCAATGCTCTGCAAGCCGCGGGCATCCAGGCGTCAGACATCGACCTGATCATCGTTGCCACGTCCACACCGGACATGGTGTTTCCCTCGGCCGCCTGCATCTTGCAGAACAAGCTTGGCATTGGTGGATGCGCCGCATTCGACGTCCAGGCGGTTTGCAGCGGCTTTGTCTATGCGCTGACCATTGCCGACTCGATGATCCAGACCGGTGCCGCGAACAAGGCGCTGGTCATAGGCGCGGAAGTTTTCTCCCGCATCCTTGACTTCAAGGACCGCACCACCTGCGTCCTGTTTGGTGACGGCGCGGGAGCTGTCGTGCTCGAAGCCTCCGACACGCCCGGCATCCTGGCCAGCGACCTGCACGCAGATGGCAAACACGTTGGCATCCTCTGTGTGCCGGGCACGGTCTCGGGCGGCCAGGTGCTGGGCGATCCTTTCCTCAAGA
>CALRME020000202.1:0-6124 GCA_943369045.1 Sphingobacterium thalpophilum | reverse complement strand
ACTACCGTCAGCGGCACAGCGTGGAACTGCAGGCACGGCTGAAGGTGCTGGCTGTGCTGCGTGCCCAGTTCCCGAAGTGGGCGGCCAAGCTCGGCCAGGATCACCTGCTGGACCTGGGCGTGCTCGGCCAGGTGAGCGAAACCTCGCTGACGCGCGACATGGAATTTCGCATGGAGCAGACCGGCTTGCCCAACACCTTCGTGCCTGGGCGCAACCTCCTGTTCCTCACGCTGGCTGCGGCGCTGGCTTACCGGCGCGGGCTGGAGGTGATCGTGACAGGGGTCTGCGAAACCGATTTCTCGGGCTACCCAGACTGCCGCGACGACACCATGAAGGCCATGCAGCTGGCACTGTCACTGGGCATGGACAAGCGCTTCCTGATCGACACGCCGCTGATGTGGATCGACAAGGCCGCCACCTGGAAGATGGCGCATGACCTGGGCGGTGAGCGGCTGGTCAGGCTCATCGTCGAACACACGCACACCTGCTACCTGGGCGATCGCGAGCACCGGCACGATTGGGGTTACGGCTGCGGCCAGTGCCCAGCCTGTGAGCTGCGCGCGAGGGGCTGGCGGAACTATCAAGCGGACGGTTCGCCGCAGGCACCCCTGCCCTGAGGCACGGCTGGTGCGGCTTGCGGGCCATGCAGGCCCGCAAGCCAATACGGGCGCGCTCTGCCGGCCCGTGGCCTTTCAGGCGGAAGCGGGCGCCTCGTGCAACTCCCAGGCGGCGGGACCGCCCTCCGGCGCCTTGGTGAGCTCCCACTGGCGGCCATGGAAGCGGGCCACGCCAGGCCGGTGCGCGATCGACACCAGCGCACCGCCGGCGCCTTGCACCTGCGCCACCAGCTTGCCGTACAGAGCCTGCTCGGCCGCTTCATCCAGCGCGCTGGTGGCCTCGTCGGCGAAAACCCAGCGGGGCTTGCGAAGCAGCACCCGGGCGATGGCCAGCCGCTGGCGCTCGCCGCCCGACAGCTTCTGGGTCCAGGCGTCCTCGTCATCGAGCCGCGCCGCCAGCTGGGGCAGCTGCGCTTCCTGCAGCGCTTTGACCAGGACTTCATCGGTGTACTGCGCCGCGTGGTCGGGATAGGCCAGCGCGTCGCGCAGGCTGCCGTCCGGGAAGTACGGGTTCTGCGGGATGTACATGGCGCCTTCTGGCTGCGTGACGCGCCCATGCGCAAACGGCCAAATGCCTGCGAGGGCGCGAAATAGGGTGGATTTGCCGCTGCCAGAAGGGCCCTTGATCAGGACCGTGTCGCCAGCGCCGGCATGGAGGGCCAGGCCCGTGAGCAGCGCGGCGCCGCCGGGCAGTGCGATGTCCAGGGCTTCAGTGGCCAGGTCTGCGCCCATCGACGATTGCGCGCCGCCCTGGCCTGCGGCTTGCGCCGCCAGACTCTCCTCGAAGCTGGTCAGGCGGTCCGTGGTGGCACGCCAGGCGGCCAGCGTGCTGTAGTTGTCCACGAGCCACGACAGGGAGTCCTGAACCCGGCCGAATGCCGAGGAAATCTGCATCAGCTCGCCCAGCTGGATGGCGCCGCTGAAAAAACGCGGAGCCGCCACGAGGAAGGGGAAGACCACCGCCGCCTGGCCGAAGAAGCTGGTGAACCAGATCAGGTTCTTTTGTGCCTTGAGCAAGGCCAGGTAGTTGGCCAGCACCCGGGAGAAGCGCAGGTCCAGGTGCTGGCGTTCCACTTTCTCGCCCTTGTCCAGCGCGATGGCTTCGCTGTACTCGCGCACGCGCACCATGTGGTGGCGAAAATCGGCCTCGTAGCGCTGCTGCTGGAAGTTCAGCGGAATCTGCGGGCGGCCAATGTAGTGGGTGGCGACGCTGCCGACGACGCAGTAGGCCACCGCGGCCCAGACCATGAAGCCGGCGATTTCGTAAGTTGTGCCGCCCAGACTGAAGGAAAAACCGCCGCTCAGGCCCCAAAGGATGCCGACGAAACTGGCCAGTGTCACCGTGGCGTTGAGCAGGCCCATCGTCAGGCTGACGGAATAGCTGGTGAAAAGGTTCAGGTCTTCCTGGATCCGCTGGTCAGGGTTGTCCGGCACGCCGCCCTGCGCTGTAAAGCGCGCAAGCTCCATCCTGTAGAAGGACTGGTGGGCCAGCCATCGCTCCAGGTAGTGCGCCGTCATCCAGGCGCGCCAGCGCATCTCCAGCAGTTGCGTCAGGTAGAACTTGTAGACGGCCGCGATGATCATCGCAAACGCGAGCCAGGTAAAGCGCCACAACTGCTCCCAGAAGACGGGCTGGTCGCGCTTTTCCAGTGCGTCGTAGAACACCCTGTACCAGTCGTTGTACTGGACCGCCAGGTACACGCCGATCAGGTTGAGCGCGACGATACCCGCCAGCAGGGCGCGCGCCTTCCATTTTTCATCGGAGTTGAAGTAGGGTGCAGCGAGCCGCCAGATACGGCGCGCGGTGGCGGTGAAGGAGGCAAATCGGGAAAGCGGTGGCATGCGGGCCCTTCTGGAGCGACGGGGCCATCCTAGCGCCGGGACTCAGCTTGTGGGGTTGGCGATGCCGCCAGCGACGTGGCCCGAAGGCACGTGGCGCGCGGCGTGGTCGACGTGGCCGGTCTGGTCGTCGAAGAAAAAGTCCGGTTCGAACTCGCGCAGGAATTCGCCCTTGGGCAGGCCGCCCAGAAACATCGCCTCATCGACGTTGATGTTCCAGTCCATCAGTGTGCGGATGGCTCTTTCGTGGGCCGGGGCGCTGCGCGCCGTGACCAGCGCAGTGCGAATGCGCATCTGGGGCGTGGCGGCCTGCTGTAGGCGATGCAGCGCGGCCAGCAGCGGCTTGAACGGCCCCTCCGGCAATGGCAATGCAGCCTTGCTGAGTTCGTGCCGCTGAAAGGCGTCCAGGCCTTCGGACTGGAAAACGCGCTCGGCTTCATCCGAGAAAAGCACGGCGTCGCCGTCGAAAGCGATCCGCACTTCGTGCGGGTAGTTGGTGCCGGCGAGCACGGATTCCGTCAGCACGCGCGCCGCAGGAAAGCCGGCAACCAGCGCTTCCCGAACATCCTCTGCATTGGCAGACAGGAACAGGTGGGCTCCGAGCGGACGAAGGTAGCGAAACGGCGAACGCCCCTGCGTGAACACGCCGCGCTGCAGTTTGATGCTGTTGGCATGGCCTGAGCGGAAGATGCGCATCCCTGAAACAGGATCGTTGCGCGAAAGGATCACCACTTCGACGCGCTGTGTTCCTTCGTCGTTGAATGCGAGCAGCTTGCGAATGAGCGAAAAGGCGATGCCCGGCCGCGCGGGGGTGTCGAGCCGGTCCAGCTGCAGCCTCATGTAGGCGGGGGCGTCGCCGCTTTCGAAAATGCGGTTCTCTTCCTCGAAGTTGAACAGCGCGCGCGAGGAAATCGCGACAACCAGCTTGTTTTCCAGGGTCACTGCCATTTCATCGAACCCACTGGTTTAACTGGATGATGGGCAGCAATACGGCCAGGACGATCAGCATGACCACTCCGCCCATTGCCACGATGAGCAGCGGTTCGAGCAAGGTTGCCAGGTGCATGGCGCGGCGCTGCACTTCCGTACTGAGCTGGTTGGCTGCCCTTTGCAGCATCAGGGGAAGCTGGCCCGTTTGCTCGCCCAGTCGTGCGAACATGCTGACCAGCCCCGGGAAGCGCTTTTTCTGTGAAAGGGCGGAGGCCAGGGGCGCACCCTCGCGAACGAGAACCAGGGCATCCATTGCGTCTGCGCGCATGGCCCTGTTACCCAGTGTCTCAGCTGCGGCCTGCAGTGCTTTGAGGATGGGTACGCCGGCTGCGGCAAGCATCGCCAGGGTGCTGGCAAAGCGCGATGCGTTGTAGCCACGCGACAGCTTGCCGACCAAAGGCACATTTAGCCACGCGGCATCAAAGCGTAGCCTAAATGCTTCATTTTTCAGGGCATGCCGTCCTCCCAGCGCTGCCAGAACGACGGCCGCGAGCATGAACCATCCATAAGTGCGGACCATGGCGCTGATGGCCAGCATGGCTACTGTCAGGAACGGCAGGCTTCGCTTGCTGCCTGCGAACACGTTTGCAACCTGCGGGACAACATAGCCCACCAGGAAGAGGACGATGACGATGGCGACCAGTGTGACGATGGCTGGATAGAGGGCGGCGCCGAGTAGCTTGGCTTTCAGTTCCTGGCGTTCTTCAAGATCGTCGGCGAGTCGATCCAGTACAACGCCGAGGTGACCGCTCTGCTCGCCAGCCCCGATGACGCCTGTATAGATATCGGAGAAGTCCCTTGGGTGTTGCGCCAGCGCTTTGGCAAACGGAGAGCCTGCATTCACTTCTGCTCGGAGCGAGGCCACAAGATTTCGCTGTTTCTCGTCTTCTGCCTCGTCTGTCAGTGCGGTGAGTGCGCGTTCAAGAGGCAAGCCGGAGGTTACAAGCCCCGCCAGCTGTCGCGTCCAAATTGCCAAGCCTGTGGCCCCGAAAACCGGCCTCGCAAACAGTTTCGGCCCCAATCCCTGCTGATTTCCCGCCTGTCCCTCATTTGGTGCCGACATTACGGGCAGCACTACAAGGGGAACCAGGGCCTGGGCCCGCAATAGACCGCGCGCGGCCTTTGCGGTATCAGCCTCCATCACGCCTTTCCGGGTCTGGCCTTGTGCGTCGAGGGCTTCAAAGGAATAGGCGGGCATGGGGCGATTATCGTCGGCCTCAAAAGCTCTGCTTTAATCGCCCGGCTGGACTTCGTAAAGTGGATTAACGGGGTTTTCTAAGCGTTTGTCTGCGCAGCGTTTTTTTGTGGTTGCAGGCAACAATTGCTGCATCTGGTTGCGTGCATATTTACGTAGTATCTGGGCCTCGTGAATTTATGGGCAGAAACAAGACTTATTGGGGCGAAATTTTGATATGTTTTGTTACAAACCGCGAGATTGAACTAGACTTGCGGCCTGTGTGTAACGGTATGTAAAAGCACGGGAATGACAAGGGTAGTTGGGGAATAACTTTTGAACGTTGTCAGGGCCCCTTTGGTGGGGGAATCGTCGCGGCTGAGGATGCTTGCGGCGCGAGCCATGCTCGCGTTGCTGGCGATGCTCTGTCTCGTCCTTTTTTCCGGGCACGCTCAGGCCCAGACTTCGGTTACCAACACAGCATCGATCACGCCGCCTAGTACGGTGGTCAACAGCAATCCCGCCACTTCTTGCGATCAGGCCGGTGTCTGTACCGCGGTTGACGTGGATACGGTTGTCACAAGTGCGGACTTACAGGTGTCCAAGAGCACTTCTGCAACTTTGGGCACTGCAGGCCAGACAATTTCTTACACGATTGTTTTCGGCAATGCCGGTCCGAGTGCCGCAGCCAATGTGACTTTGACGGACTCATTGGCAAATGCCGGGTTGACCCTTTTGCGGGCGCAGATCAGCGTATCCAGTGGGTCTGTTGGATTTGTGACCAGTACCAGCAGCGTGACCGTTACGACCGCCAGCCTCGCGGTGGGAGTTACCGGCACGTTGGTATTGACTGTCAGTGTGGATGCAGCCTTGGGGTCCATTACCAATGGCGTCACTATTACCAGTACGACGGCTGATCCAACACCGTCGAACAATACCGCCAGCAGCACCATCAGCCGCATTTCCAGTGCTGACCTGTCGATTACCAAGACGGCGAGCGTAACTGCAGGAACGGTGGGTTCGACCTTCAGCTACGTTATTACGTTTGCCAATACCGGGCCTGCGGATGCTTCGAACATGACCGTCACGGATGTGCTGAGCGCAGGGATGACGCTTTACACGGCCACTGCAAGGGTCAGCGCGGGCACTTTAACCTTCAATCCTGTGGTGGGAAGCTCCAGCGTCACCGCGACTACTGCAAGCCTTGCATCTGGGACAAGCGGCACGATCACTTTGACGGTAAGCGTTGTCAGCTTGCCAACGGGCTCGCTGACCAATGCCGTCAGCATCACCTCTACGATGCCGGATCTCAATACCGCGAACAACAGTGGTACTTTGACGACGAGCGCGGCCGTGGTGGTCAACCTCTCGCCCAGCAAGGTGGTGGCCAGCACCACGGTGGCCGTGGGCCTGACAACCAGCTTCACTTTGGTGGTGACCAACGCGGGCCCCTCGACGTTCACCGGCAGCATCAGCGATGCGATCCCCAGCCAGTTCACGGCCA
>CALRME020000201.1:0-6132 GCA_943369045.1 Sphingobacterium thalpophilum | reverse complement strand
GTCCGGTGGCCGATGGGAGCTGGGCGCAGCCGGCGGCAAGCACGGCGCCCAGGGCGAGTGCCGCAAGGGCACGGGGAAGCGTCGGCATGGCGCTGGCTCCTGAAACAGTGAGGGACCGACTCTAGAATGGCGCAGCGCCCGCGTCCAATGCATCAATCAACAACACTCATATCGCAACCGTGATGAATCTTTCGCAACGCCAGCTCCGGATGTTTGTCACCGTTGCCGCATTCGCCAATATCTCGCGCGCGAGCGAAGCGCTGCACACCAGCCAGCCGGCCCTGACCCGGGCGCTGCGGGATTTCGAGACCCAGCTGGGCACGGCCCTGTTCCGGCGCACGACCCGGCAGATGACTTTGACAGCCGGGGGCGAACACTTCCTGCCAGTGGCGCAGCGGCTGCTGCGTGACATGGAGCGCGCGACCGCGGACCTGCGCTCACCGCCTCAAGGGCCGGGCGGCCTGATCACGCTGGCCGTGGGCACCGCTTTTGCCTGCACAGTGCTGCCCCGCGTGCTGGCTGCCTTCACGTCCGGCCATCCGGGCATGCAGGTCCGGCTCATCGATGACAACAGCGCCGGGGTAACCGCACGGGTGACGCGGGGTGAGGCGGACCTGGGCATCGGCTCCCCGGTCGGGGACACGGGCACGCTGGCGCTGCAGAAGCTGCTGTCCGCGCCGCTGGGCTTGCTCGGCGACGCCCGGCGCTTTGGCCTCGGGACTGCGGTGGCGGCCCGCGACCTGGCCACGCGGCCCCTGCTCAAGGAAGCCGCCGACACCAGCATCATGCAACTGCTCAGGACCCACGGCTCGGACCTCGTGGCCCAGATGCACCGGGGCGTGGAGGTGTCGAGCCTGGCCGTGCAGCTGGCCCTGGCCCAGGCAGGTGTGGGCGTTGCCGTCGTGTCCGCCCTGGGCGCTTCCCACCCCGGTGCGGCAGGCATGAAGTTCGTCCCACTGCGCCCCGCCTTGCGACGTGAAGTCTTCCTCATGAAGCGGCGCGACCAGCCGCATGATCCCGCGGCGCTGGCCCTGGCGGCAGCCATCCGTGACGGCCTTGCAGAAGCCGTGCTCCATCCGGCGGTGCGCGTTGCCGGCGCGAAGTGAGCAGCCGGTACATGCTGCTGTCATGAATGGGCGGGGACCGGGGCCATACTGGCGCTTGAGCTCTAAGGAACACGATGGACATCCGCATCTGCATCGACGTGCCCGACCTGGAACGCGGCATCGCCTTCTACACGCTCGGCCTGGGCTTGACGCTGGGCCGGCGCCTGGGCAACGACTGGGCCGAGCTGCTGGGCGGCGGCAGCCCCATTGACCTTCTGGCAAACGCGCCGGGCTCCGCACCGCTGGGGCAGGCGCAACCGCAACGGCGCGACTACTCACGCCACTGGACTCCTGTGCACCTGGACTTCGTGGTCATGGGCATAGACGCAGCCGCCGCACGCCTCATGGCCGTGGGTGCGACGCTGGAACAACCGATCCAGGACCGGCGCTGGGGCCGCATGGCCAGCCTGGCCGACCCGTTCGGCCACGGCATTGACCTGCTGGAGTTCAAGGGGCGTGGGTATGACGAACTGCTGGACCCGCGCCCCCCGGGCGAGGCCGATTGAAGCTTGCCGGCCTGCCCCATCGGCAAGTCTTGTTGGCCTACACCGGCTCGGCCTGCTGGAGGACGCCCGCTGCGCAGCAACGGCCTATAAGAGATTGGGGCTCAACCGAGCCCCGCGCTTTTTGGCCGTCACCCTCCCGAGGAAGCCCTGATGAACTCATCTACCACCCATGCGCCCGACATGCCACCCCGCGACGCGGACCTTGCCGAGCAGGCGCGGCCCGACCACGGCGTCCCGTCACAAGATCCCGATCCCACAGCGCAGTTTCCGCTGGAGCCGGGCGAAGCGGAACGTGAGGCGAAGTCGGTATTGGCGGGTGGCGCGGCGGTGGGGGGAGCGGCCGTAGGCGCCACCATCGGCGTCGTGGCGGGTGGTCCGGTCGGCGTGATCGTAGGCGGCACGCTGGGGGCCGTTGCCGGCGCGCTCGGCGGTGCGGCTGCGGCTGCGCCGAAACGACCTTCCTGAAAGCACACAAGCAGGTTTGGTGCGGCTTGCGGGCCAAAAAGCGTCCGAAAGCCGCATGGATACTGCTTAAGTGAAATTCAGCCCCAGGCCGCCAGGTATTCCTGCCAGTGCGTCTCGGCCTGCGCCAGCTCGCCCAGCGTGGCCTTGACCATGGCGATTTCCTGCTCGTACTCGGCCTCGGTGAAGCCGCCGCGCATCTTCTGGAAGCGGCAGTACAGCAGGTAGGTATTCATGACGTCGGTTTCGCAGTAGCGGCGGATGTCTTCCAGCTTGCCGTCCAGGAAGGCCGGGTAGACCTGAGAGCCGTCCATGCCCAGCTTGCCCGGGAAACCGCAAAGCTTGGCCATCGCGTCCAGTGGCGCATTGTTCTTGGGCTGGTACATCGCCAGCAGGTCCATCAGGTCCAGATGCCGCATGTGGTAGCGGCTGATGTAGTTGTTCCACTTGTACTCGCGGTCGTCCTCGCCCAAGTCCCAGTACTTGCTGGCGACCACACCATGGCGCAGGCCCCGGTAGTGCAGCACGGGCAGGTCAAACCCGCCGCCGTTCCAGCTCACCAGCTGCGGCTGCTTCTGCTCCACCGTCTTGAAAAAGGTCTGGATGATCTTGCCTTCGCTGGCGTTGTCACGGTCCACGAAGGAATGGATCTTGAGCCCGTCGGCACTGCGGAACACGCAGCTGAGCACCAGGATGCGCTGCAGGTGCAGCGGCGTGAAGTCGCTTTGTCCCTTGTCCTTGCGCTCCTGCAGCCAGTTGGCGTAGACCTGCGCGTCGGTGGCGTCAGCGGGTTCACCGCGCAAGGCGCGCAGGCCCGCGATGTCGGGGATGGATTCGATGTCAAAAACAAGTACAGGCCAGGTCATTGGAGGCACTGTACCAGCGAGCGTCTACAGGAAGGCTTCCTTGCCTGCTCCGCTGCGTGTCATGTGGCGCTTGAGCTTGAGCAGCGCCTCGTTCTGGATCTGCCGCACCCGTTCGCGTGTGAGGCCGAGCCGGTCGCTCAGCACCTCCAGCGTTTCGGGCTCGCGGTCGTGCAGGCCGAAGCGGCCTTCCAGCACTTCCTTCTCGCGGCCCGAAAGCGCATCGATCCAGTTGGCCAGCAGCTTTTCCACCTCGTGGTTCTGCGTAACGCCGGTCGGATCGACCGTGAGTTCATCGGCAATCGAATCGCCCAGCGTCTGCTCTTCATCGGCGTGGCCCATGGCCGCGTCGAGCGAGCGCGGCGTCTCGGCCATCGCCAGCAGCTCAGCGACCTCCTGCACGTCGCGGCCCAGCAGCGCGGCCACGTCCTCGACGCGCACGCCCTCGCCTTCGAAACCATTGCGCTTCGCGGCAAAAGCTGGGTCGTTCTCAAGCGTGCGGCGCGCGCGCAGCACCTGCTGCAGCTCGCGCACCACGTGCACCGGCAGGCGGATCACGCGGCCCTGGTTCATCACCGCCCGCTCCACCGACTGGCGGATCCACCAGGTGGCGTAGGTCGAGAAACGGAAACCGCGCTCGGGCTCGAACTTGTCGATGGCATGCATCAGGCCCAGGTTGCCCTCCTCGATCAGGTCCGACAGCGGCACGCCGCGCCCGAGGTAGCCCTTGGCGATGCTCACAACGAGGCGAAGGTTGTGTTCGATCATCGACTGGCGGGCCGCGAAGTCGCCGGCCCGCGCTCTCGTGGCCGTGGCGAATTCTTCCTCCGGGGTGAACAGCTCGGTGCGGCGCACCTCGCGCAGGTAGATGGTCAGTGTGTCGGTGGATTCGCCGGCCACGTCGGCGGCGATGTCGCGCACGGCCTGCACATCGGGTTCCTGCGCGCCTTCACCCGGTGGGTTCCCGCGCTGCTCATGCGCATCCGGACCCTGTGGCTTGACCTGTCCGTTGCGCTTTTTCATCGCCCTTACCTTGCGGGGAGGTATTTGGCCGGATCGACCGGCTTGCCCTGCCGCCGGATCTCGAAGTGCAGCTTCACGCGGTCGGCATCGCTGCTTCCCATCTCGGCGATCTTCTGGCCCTTGCGCACGCTCTGGTCTTCCTTGACCAGCAGCGCCTGGTTGTGGGCGTAGGCCGTCAGGTAGGTGTTGTTGTGCTTGAGGATGATGAGGTTGCCGTAGCCGCGCAGTCCCGCACCGGCATAGACCACCCTGCCGTCGGCGGACGCCAGTACCGCATCACCCGGCTTGCCGGAGATGTCCAGGCCCTTGTTCTTGACCTCGTCAAAGCCCGCCAGCACGGCCCCGCCTGCGGGGGTGGGCCAGGCCCATGCCACCTCGTCTTCGCCGCCAGCGGTAGTTGGCAAAGGGGCCGACGCGGCTGGCGCTGCGGCGGTGGCGGAGGCTGCGGTCCTGGGTGCGCTTGCAGCCTGCGTCGGCGTTGCCGCAACGATGGTTGATTGAGTCACCGGGCGCGCGACCGCGACCGAATCGGTGGGCGCACCGGGCGGCACGATGCGCAGCACCTGCCCCACTTCGATCAGGTTGATGTTCTCCAGGCTGTTCCAGCGCGCGATGTCGCGGTGGTTCTGCCCATGCTCCAGCCCGATGCGGATCAGCGTGTCGCCGGGCTTGACTGTGTAGTAGCCGGGCTTGCCCGCGTTCTCTGCCCCTGGCAGCGGCTTGACGGGCGCTCCTGCATCAGCGGGCGCCGCGGCCGCCGCGCGTCCCACGCCAGTGCCCCGGTCTTCCACGGGCGCCGGCGTCCGCGTGCTGGATGCACAACCGGCGAGTACACCGGCGGCCACCAGCAACATGGCCCATTTCCAACCCTGACGGCGCGATTCAAGCATTCTTGGCGTTCCCTTAAGCGATGCCCGATTTTAGGGGGACAAAGTGAACCGCCTCAAGCACAGTTTGTTTCATTTCACGCGGCGTTTTCTCAAGCACGACGAGCGCCTGCTTGCCCGCCTGCGTGACCATGGGTGCAACGATTCGCCCGCCCACGGCCAACTGCTCAACCCAGGCGGGTGGAATGGCGTCGCCACCGGCCGCCGCGATGATGCCCGCGTAAGGCCCGCCTTTGGCAAAGCCAGCCATGCCATCGCCAAACAGCAGGTGCACGTTGGCAAGCCGAAACGCACGCAGGTTCTCGCGCGCCTTGTCGTGCAGGCCGCGCAGCCGCTCGATGCTGTAGACCTCGCTGGCGACGTGGCTCAGCACCGCGGCCTGGTAGCCGCAGCCCGTGCCTATCTCCAGCACACGGCCGAGCTTGCCGTCCGTGCCCTTCTTGCCACCCAGCAGCAACTCGATCATCCGGGCCACGACGTTGGGCTTGGAAATCGTCTGCCCCAGGCCGATCGGCAGGCTGGTGTCCTCGTAGGCCTGGTTGACCAGAGCGCTGTCGACGAAGCGATGCCGCTCCACCGTGGCCATCGCGGCAAGCACCTGCTCATCGCTGATGCCCTGCCCCGCCAGCTTGCTGACCATGCGTGAACGCACCGCCCCCGAATCCAGGCCCACGCCGCGCGAAACCGCCAGCGGTGCGACGGGTGGTTGGGACGAAGGCACGCCGGTGTTCTTGCGCGCAGGAACGGGCTTGCCCGAGTTGAGATCAATCTGCGCGGGAAAGCCGGGGCGCCTTGTCATCAATCGTCCTTGCGCGTGGGGTCGGACAGCCGCGCCGCCGTCTGCGCCCAGTACCTGAGGCCGTCGTGGTCCGTCAGGTCGACTTTCAGCGGCGTGATCGACACGTGACCCATCGCGGTGGCGTGAAAGTCCGTGCCATCCGTGTCGTCCTTGGCCGCGCCGGCGCTGCCGATCCAGTACATGGTGTCGCCGCGCGGACTGGTCTGCGAGATCACTTTTTCCGCCGCGTGCCTGCGTCCGAGGCGGCATACCTTCACCGGCTTGAGCTCACCGAACGGCCGGTTGGGAATGTTCACGTTCAGCAGCCAGGGATCGGCCTCGCCCAGCGGCTTGCCAGCCACCTGCTGCACGATCTGCCGCGCCATGCGTGCGGCATCGTCGATGTGCTTCCAGCCCTTTTCAATCTGCGAGAAGGCGATCGCCGGGATGCCGAACAGGTAGCCTTCCATCGCTGCGCCCACGGTGCCGGAGTAGATGGTGTCGTCA
>CALRME020000200.1:0-6145 GCA_943369045.1 Sphingobacterium thalpophilum | reverse complement strand
TAGGGCCTGACCTGCCCCGCCACCTGCCCCGTGGCCGTGTCCCAGGCCACCTGCCACAGCTGCGGCTGGAACTGCACCCGGTTGGACAACCATGCTTCATAAGCGCCCTCGCCCGGCGCCAGCGAGCCCCAGTGGTGGGCAAAGCCTTCCATGTGGGCCTCCCAGACCGCACGGTAGTGTTCCGGAAGGACCGGTCGCACTTCGATACCTGCAGGCAGCGGCCACTCCTCAATCGCAGCCAGGCTGGGCCGCAACATGGTGAAGAAGTAGCGCGCCGGCTCGTAGCCCGCGCCCTGTACCAGCGCCGCCCGGGCCTTCTCGCTCTCGGTCACGAAGATGTGGAACATCTGCCCCGCGCCGCGCGGCAGCTGCGACGCGATCACGCGCTGCCGGTCTTCCAGCAGCGCCTGCAACGCGCGGCCTATCCCCTTGCGCCGCCAGCTGGGTGTCATGAAGCCGAGCTGCCCGTGCAAAGTGAGGCCATCGGCCTGGGTCCACCAGTAGCCACGCGCATAGCCCGCCATGCGGCCGTTTACCTCGGCTATCACCACATCCAGGCACGGATCGCAATTGGGCAGGGCCGCATAGTCGGCCTGCATATCGGCCACGGTGCGGATGATTTCCAGCCGGTCGGCGGCGAAGCTGGCGGTGGCCACGGCAGCCATGGCGGCATAGTCGGCCTCGCCTGCGAAATGGCGGAACACCAGGCCCGGAATGGCCGGCGCGCAGACCGGGCCGGCGATGCGCGGCATCAGTCGGGAACGAATTTCGCGTTGAACTTCGCCATGTCTTCCTCCAGCTCGAAGGTCACCAGCTGCCCCATTTTGCGGTCGGCGATGCGGTGCGCGGCAAACAGGCTGGACTTGCCCTTGAGGTGGAAGCTGGGCAGGTCGATCAGTGCATAGGGGTAAGGCACGAACACCTCATGCAGGAACACCTCGCGATGCCGGTTGCGCGGGTTGGGGAACAGCTGGTAGGTGTCGGTGGAGATTGTTTTTTCGACCATGGTCCTATTGTCGGCCACGCGCCCGGGCCGGGTCACGCAAGGGGTCGAGCAAGGGCTTCAAGCCGTTGTGGTCGATCTCGTGCATCAGCGCCAGCAGACGGCCGAGTTCGCCGGAGGGGAAGCCCTCCCGCGCGAACCAGTTCAGGTAGTTTCCCGGCAGGTCGGCCAGCAGCATGCCCTTGTGCTTGCCATAGGGCATCTCGCGGGTCACCAGCAACTGAAGTGACTCGGCGTCCACCGCCTACAGCTTCGCCTGCGCCGCCTTGCGGTCGGCCACCACCTTCTGCGCCGTGGCGCGCTCGCCGATCATCTTGACGTAGGGCTTGTAGTCGATCCCGCCTGCGATGAGCAGGTCCTCGCCGAAGGCCGCCTTGCTGGCCATGCCCACCAGCGGCAGGTTGGCAAATGCCGCGCAGTCGGCCTGGGTAAAAGTGTCGCCCGCCACGAACGGCGAGAATTTTGCGATGCGTTTGAAGGCCGCAATGTTGTCGGCCAGCTGCTTTTTGATGCGCGCGGCGTTGCCTTCGCTCAAGGGCGCGCCGCCGAAGAAGGCCGAGTTGTAGACCTGGCGCGCCACGATTTCCAGGTGCCAGTCGATGAAGGTGGTGAGCTCGCGCACCTTGGCGGCGGCGAACGGGTCAGCAGGCAGCAGGGGCGGCGTGGGCCAGGCCGCCTCGATGTACTCCAGCAGCACCTGGCTTTCGCAGATCGCGCCCTTGTCCGTCGACAGGAAAGGGATCTTGCCCAGCGGCGAGGCGCCCAGGATGGCTTCGTCGCCGCTGTGGGTGGCGGCATAGGCCTCATCAAAGGGCACGCCCTTTTCCAGCAGGGCCAGCTTGACCTTGTTGTAGTAGTTGCTGATCGGCGAGCCGTGAAGGGTGAGCATGGACAAGTCTCCGTTTTGTGTTGACGGAGTCTATGCCGC
This sequence comes from Sphingobacterium thalpophilum, assembly GCA_943369045.1. Taxonomy (GTDB): domain Bacteria; phylum Pseudomonadota; class Gammaproteobacteria; order Burkholderiales; family Burkholderiaceae_C; genus Ramlibacter. The sequence goes on along the minus strand of CALRME020000200.1, from coordinate 4,214 downwards.
ACATCCGATGCGATCTATCGCCGATTTGACACAGCTCTACTTCGCCAGCGCACTCATCTCGCGGTACAGGTCGGCCTTGCCCTCGAAGCCGATGCCGGGCAGCTCGGGCAGCGTCACGTAGCCGCCATCGACCTTCACGCCATCAGGGAAGCCCCCGAAAGGCTGGAACAGGTCGGGGTAGCTTTCATTGCCGCCCAGGCCCAGGCCCGCAGCGATATTGAGCGACATCTGGTGGCCGCCGTGCGGAATGCAGCGGCTGGCCGACCAGCCGTGCTGCTTGAGCATCTCCAGCGTGCGCAGGTATTCCACCAGGCCGTAGCTCAGGGCGCAGTCGAACTGCAGCCAGTCGCGGTCGGCCCGCATGCCGCCGTGGCGGATCAGGTTGCGCGCGTCCTGCATGGAGAACAGGTTCTCGCCCGTGGCCATCGGGTTGGCGTAGTAGTTGCGCAGCGTCGCCTGGAGTTCGTAGTCCAGCGGGTCGCCGGCTTCCTCGTACCAGAACAGGTTGTATTGCGACAGCGCCTTGCCATAGGCGATGGCCGTATCCAGGTCGAAGCGGCCGTTGGCATCGACCGCCAGGCGCTGGCCGTCCTGCAGGATGGACAGCACCGAGTCGATGCGGCGCAGGTCGTCAGCCAGCGAGGCGCCGCCGATCTTCATCTTTACCACCTGGTAGCCGCGGTCCAGGTAGCTGCGCATCTCGTCCTTGAGCTTCGCATCGTCCTTGCCGGGGTAGTAGTAGCCGCCGGCCGCATAGACGAACACCTTGCGGTTGACCTGGCCGTTGCCGTGGCGCTCGGCCAGCAGCTGGAACAGCGGCTTGCCCTCGATCTTGGCCACTGCATCCCACACCGCCATGTCGATGGTGCCGATGGCCACCGAGCGTTCGCCGTGGCCTCCGGGCTTCTCGTTGGTGAACATGGTGTTCCACACCTTGTGCGGGTCGATGTTGGTGCCGGCGTCATTGACCATCGATTCGGGTGCCGCCTCCATGATGCGCGGGATGAAGCGCTCACGCATCAGCATGCCCTGGCCGTAACGGCCGTTGGAGTTGAAGCCGTAGCCGATCACCGGCTTGCCATTGCGCACCACATCGGTCACCACCGCCACCAGGCTCAGCGTCATCTTGCTGAAGTCGATGTAGGCGTTGCGGATGGGCGAGCTGATGGGGCAGGTTTTCTCGAGGACGCTGACGATCTTCATGGCGGCTCTAGACCTTCTTGATCGGCTGCCAGCCCGCAAAGCGCGGGTAGTGGCGCGCCACCACAGGCCCGTCGAAATCCCAGGCCAGGCACTTGCCGAGGTGATACGGCGGCTTGTCGCTCTCGGGCAAGGTGACGCCGGCCTTGCGGCGCAGCAGGTTCTGGTACGCAGGGATGGTCTGGTAGGCGGCCGTGGCCATGTTGAACAGCAGCTCGCGCAAATGCGTGCAGCCGCGTATGCCGCCCAGCGCGCGCTCGATGGCCACGCGCCAGCCCGGCCCCATCGTTGCGCCCACCATCTTCTGCATCGGGTCGGTGCCCTGCTGGCATTCACCGAAAGGCGTGTGCTCCATGGCGGTTGCGATCGCCCGGATGGTGAAGCTGTCGTCCACCGTCACGCGGATCAGCATGTGGTGGATGGGTGTGCCCGGCGGCATGTGGCCGCGCTCGGAACGCTCCAGCGGGTACGTTTTGGTGTCGCACATCTCCGCCTCGATGTCCCACAAGCCGTCCTCGCGGTGAAAGCCGCGGTAGGTCACGGCTCGGGTGTGCAGGTGGGTTCGGGGTGCGGGTTCCGGCAAAGGCATGAAATGGCTTCCGCGGCTCAGCCGGCCAGGCGGGCGGCGGCTTCCTTCTTGCCCATGCCGCGCAGCCCGGCGATGGCGGCCAGCTGCTTTGCCCGGGGCCGGGCCTTGCCGCCCTCCCACTTGTAGACCGACAGCGCCGACACGCCCAGGATCTGGGCGAGCGCGGCAGCCGATAGGCCCAGGCGCTGGCGCTGGGCGGCAAAACCCTTGGCGCTGAAGCGGATGTTGGGGCCGGTTTCCTCTTCCTGCTCAGCGGGCGCGGCCTTGGCTGCCACCTTGCCGACACGCTTGACCTGGCGCTCCAGCGCCAGCAGGCGGCGCTTGAGTTCGGCAATGTCGGAGCGGTACTGGGCGTTGGCCTTCTTGAGCGCCTGTGTTTCCCCGCGCACTTCCTTGCGGGCTACGCGTGAAATTTCGCTTTTGAGGATGCTTGCAATATTGGGCATGAAAGTATGTACAGCTGGTGGCCGGGCGGTCCCGGTTCTGCGCCGGGCTTGTGCGCCCTCCTGGGGGCCTCCTCAGCTGACATCTTAACGTTTGCCCTTTTCAGGTGAACCTGATGTGCAGCGGCGCAAGCGGCGGCTCGAATTGCGCTACCCAGTTTTCACCAGCGGCTACCGGCCATGCATCTGTCCATGTTCCGGTCGTCACCACGTCGCCGGGCCGCAGCGCTGGCGCTCCGGGGCACTGGGCCATGGCCTGCACAAAATGCAACAGCGCGTGCAGCGGGCCGTCCAGCACGTTCGCGCCCACACCCTGGTCCATCGGCTGGCCGTCCTTCAGGAGCGAGACGCCGGCGGCCGCCATCTTCTGTTCGAAAGCAGCGGCATCCGAAGCGATGCTTTTGACCGGCCGCCGCGCGCCCACCAACAGGTGTGCATGCAGGCCTCCGTCGGCCACGGTGTCGCCGGCCGTGAACTTCCAGCCATCCAGGTGCGACTGCACGACTTCGAACGAAGGCGCGACCCAGTCCACGCAGGCAAAGAGTTCATCCAGCGACGCGCCTGGGGGCGGCGAGGACGCCATGCCGAAGCAGCACTCGGGCTCAAGCCGGGGCTGGCAGGTGGCCGACAGCGACACCTCGCCCTGCCCTTCGCAGAAGGTCAGCGTGCTGTCGTACACCGTGCCCCAGATCGGCGCGAACACGCCGTAGCGCGGCCAGATGCTGCGGTTGGTAAAGCCGACCTTGTAGCCGCGCGGCTTTTCGCCACGGGCCAAACGCAATGTGCGCAGGGCGAGCGCCTGCTGGTAGGCCCCCGGCAATTCATGGCCGCTGCCGGCCGGCCACAAGCTGGCGTTGTCGTAGTGGGCGAGGACCTGTTCGGGTGTCATCAGTCCGGCTTGGCGCCCGACTCCTTGACCACCCGCGCCCACTTGACCGTTTCCACCTGCATCAGCGCCATCAGGGCCTCGGGCGTGCCGGTGTTGGGGTCCAGGCCCAGTGTGGCGAGCTTTTCCTTCACGTCGGGCGCGGCCAGGGCCTTGATGGTCTCGGCGTTGATGCGCATCTGGATGTCGCGCGGCATGCCCGCCGGCCCCAGCAGGGCGAACCAGGACGTTGCCTCAAAGCCCGGCAGGCCCGATTCGGCGATGGTGGGGATGTTGGGCGCGGCCGGCGAGCGCTGGGCGCTGGTCACGCCAATGGCCTTGAGTTCGCCCGACTTCACCAGCGGCAAGGCCGAGGGCATGTTGTCGAAGATCATCTGCACGCGGCCGCCCAGCAGGTCGGGAATGGCCTGGGCCCGGCCCTTGTACGGGATGTGCTGCATCTTCACGCCGGCCAGGGTGTTGAACAGCTCGCCCGACAGGTGGATGGAGGTGCCGGCGCCCGACGAACCAAAGTTGAGCGGCTGCTTCTTCGCCAGTTCGATCAGTTCCTTGACGTTGTTGGCCGGAACGCCCTTGTTGACCACCAGCAGGTTGGGCGTGGAGGCCAGGAAGCTGACGGGCGTGAAGTCCTTTAGGTTGTTGTACGGCATTTTTTCGTACAGCGAGGCATTGATGGCGTGCGTGCCAACCGTGCCCAGCACCAGCACCGTACCGTCGGCCGGGCTCTTGGCCACCATGTCGGCGCCGATGTTGCCGCCCGCGCCGGGCTTGTTGTCCACCGTGACGGTCTGGCCCAGGGCGCCCCACTTGTCGGCCAGGATGCGTGCCAGCGTGTCCGGCGCGCCGCCCGGCGGGAAGGTCACCACGATGCGGACCGGCTTGGTCGGCCACACCGCGCTGGGGGTTTGCGCATGGCTGGCGGACGCGGCCAGCGCGCCAAAAGCCAGTGCTGCCAGGGGGAACAGACGCCTGCGTTTCATGCTTGTCTCCTTTTCTGCAGGCCATTTTGCGGCCCGCAACGCCGCCGGTGAATCGTGGTCAGCCCCTAGCCTGCAGTGCAGCACACATGTCAGCCGGCTCCTACAAGCGCTGGCCC
>CALRME020000199.1:0-6213 GCA_943369045.1 Sphingobacterium thalpophilum | reverse complement strand
ACGACTCGCATTCCCCGGTGCGAAACCGCATGAGCTCCGGCCCCAGCGTTTCCTCACTGACCACCAGCTCGCCTGGTTTGGCGTAGCCGGCCAGACGCGCGGCAACATTGATGGCGGCGCCCAGGACATCGAAGCGCCCCCGAGCGGCGTCACCGCCGCCGAGCAACACCTGGCCGGAGTGAATGCCGCTGTGCGCGGTAAAGCAGCGACGGCCGTGCATCGGAATGTCCAGCCGCATCGCCTCGACAGCGCGGTGCAATTCCAGCGTCGCCTGAACGGCGCGCCTGGCGTCCGACTCGTGGGGCTCCGGGTACCCGAAGATGGCCAGGAAGCCGTCACCCTGGATCTGTGCAATCACCCCGCCGTAGCGCGGCACCACTTCTTCGTAGAGGTTGCGGAATGCCCGCAGCAGCTCCTGATAGTCCTCGGCCTCCAGGGTGGACGCGATGCGCGTGGAGTCGGTCAGATCGCAAAACAGCATCGTCAGATTGCGACGATGGGGAGCTCCTGGAGCGGCAAGCTGGGAGGAGGCGATATCGTTCACACAGGTACCGGTGGAAGAGCCGTTGTTTGCAAAGCCTGGACGCCCCCTCACGGGTTGTCCGTACTCAAGCGCTAGCGTACACTATTGACGCAAGAGCAAACCAACAATTGCCGGCACTCAACGCCCTTGCGGTTTGTCCTGCGGAGACGGATGAAAACGCGATTGCACTTTGCCAGACGCATTGCCTCGAAGCTGCTGTGGATATCGCTGGCATTGGTGATCGCACTGGCCGCTGCGGTGTGCGCCATGCACACCGCCCGCTACTGGGCCGACAAGCGCGATGTCGCCGCCATCCCGATGCCGCAACCCGATGCACTCGGGGAGAGCTGGCGCAAGGTCGAGTACCTTGAGCAAGGCTGGAAGCCGGAACAAAGCGTCTGGTTCTACAACGTCACCCAGGGCTCGGACCTGATTCCCTACGATTTTTTTCTTGCGCTGCGCCAGGAAAAGTCGGACCAGCTGTTCCGCGACAACGCCAATATCAATGCGTACCGCTATTTGCCGCAGGCGCCGACCCCGCACAACCCGGACGGCCTGCCGCTGGGCTTCGTGCGCGACCGTTACCAGGGCCGGGACTATGTCGGGCTGACCTGCGCGGCCTGCCACACCGGCCAGCTGCTGCACAAGAACATTGCCTATCGCATTGACGGAGGCGCCGCGGGGGCGGACATGGAGCGCTTCATGGTCGACCTGGGCCGGACCATGCGGGCGACGCTCGCCGGCGGGGCGGGCAGCGCCCGGTACCAGCAGTTCGTGCGGGACGTGCTCGACAGGAAGCACTACAAAAGCGAAAAGGAGATCGCCCAGGACCTGGACACCTTCACGCGGCGGCTGGAGGCCTACACATTTTTCAACGAGCCCACGCATGCCTACGGGTTTGGGCGCCTGGACGCGTTTGGGCGGATCTACAACCGCGTGCTGGAGCATGTGCTGACCGGCGACAACCTCAAGACCATCCTGCTCGAGGAGTTCGGTGCGGCCGAACTCGACAGAATCGAAGCCCGCCTTGCCAGCGACAAGATCCGTCTGGACGGCCGGCTGACCGCCGGGCAGCGCAGCTACGTTGTCACCCAGATAGGCGTGCAGCCGTCCGGCGCCGGTGAGCCGTTGCTGTCACGCGAGCAGCAGCTGCGGCTGCGCACGCGCATCTTCAATTCCCCAAACGCCCCGGTGAGCTACTCCTTCCTCTGGGACGCGCCCCTGCACGACTACGTGCAGTGGAACGGCCTGGCCTCGAACGCCGGCCTGGGGCCGCTGGGCCGCAACGCGGGCGAGGTCATTGGTGTTTTTGGAACATTGCAGTGGCAGCCCAGGGAGCGCACCTGGCTTGAGGATCTCATTACCGGGCAGCAGCACACGCCGTACGACGTTGACTACAAGTCGTCCCTGGACGTCTACAACCTCATCCGGATCGAGAACCAGATGCGCAGCCTCAAGTCGCCCGAGTGGCCGCCAGCATTCGGCGCGCTCGACGTGGCGCGCGTCACCCGGGGCCGGCTGCTCTTTAACAGCCACTGCCTGGCCTGCCACGGGCGCATTGACCGTGCCGACCCCCGGCGCCGCATCGCCGCCCAGATGATCGGCATTGACGTGGTCAAGACCGACCCCCAGACGGCGCTCAACAGCGTCAACGCCACTGGCTATAGCGGCATCCTGCGCAGCCTGTATGTGGGCACCAGCGTTGGCGGGGACGCGCTCATCCCGCACAAGGCGCCGGTCGCGAGCCTGCTCACCAAGGCCGACATGAACTCCATCCTGACGCCCCACCCGGACAAATGGTTCATGCGCGAGTGGCTGGAGCGGCTCTATGACTTCGTGCTCGGCTATTCCTCCAACGACATCAAGCCTTCCATCAAGCAGGGCTGGTACACGCCGGACACAACCGCCCAGCCCTTCAATTCCCTGCTGGCGTACAAGGCGCGCCCGCTCAATGGCGTTTGGGCCACGGCGCCCTACCTGCACAACGGCTCGGTGCCCACGCTGTACGACCTGCTGCTGCCCGCGAACAAGGCCCAGGCCGGCGCGGACGGTGAATCCCGCCCCGTCACCTTCAGGGTCGGCCAGCGCGAGTTCGATGCGGAGCGGGTGGGGCTCAAGTCCGACAAGGGGGATGTGTTTGACACCGGCTTGCCGGGCAATACCAACGGTGGCCACGAATACGGCGCAGTGCCCACCTCCCTGCCGGACGGCACCCGGCTCAGGGCCTTCAACCGGCAGGAGCGCCTTGATCTCCTGGAATACCTCAAGTCCCTTTAACTGCACCGGCGGATCACGGAGCCTGACATGAATCTGGAACTGAACAACGCACTGAGCGATCTCGCCAGGCTGAACGAGCCCGGCGAGCTGGCTGTCCGGGCCCTGCCACTGCTGGTGCAGTACATGAAGGCGGACAGCGGCTCACTCATGCTGCTGGCCGGCGATCAGGTGGTGCACCGGGTTCTGGCCAACAAGGAGTCGTTCACCGAAGTCGCAGACCACAAGGTGCAGACGGTCCTGTCGGACGGTCTGGCGGGGTGGGCCCTGAAGCACCGCCAGGGGGGGCTTGCTTCCGACACAGGACTGGACAGTCGCTGGGTATCAATGGGCGGCCCGCACATCGCGTCGGCGCTGGTCGTCCCGATGATGAGCCGCGGTCAGGTGGTGGGGCTGCTTTCCTTCCACCATGGGCAGCGGTGCTTCTTCCGCGAACTGCACCTGGCCCAGGCTGCGGAAGTGGCGCAGGTGCTGGCGCCGGTGTTTGAGGTGGCTCTGGTCACTGAATCCACCATGGCGGCGCTGGCCACGCTCTGCAAAAACTCGACGCACCCCTCCGCGGTGCTGGATTGGCAGGGCACCGTCAAGGCCGTCAACCCCGCAATGGAGGCGTTGGACATCGCATGGCAAGGCGCCACGCTGTCCCAGAGCCTTCTGCCCCGTGAGTTGCGGGTCGAGTCGGTCAAGGCCTGTGAATGGGAAGGGTTGCGCCCCCTGGCGTCTTTGCCCTATGGCGCCATCTCCGTGCCCTTCCGGGGTGCGGGGGTCTGGATCCAGTTGCTCAAGAACAGCTGAGTTGGCGGCGTCGCCCGGCCTACTTCGGTGCCAGCACCGCCATGGTGATCCGCGAAACGCAGGTCATCTCGCCCGCGTCGTTGGTCATGTCGATCTGCCAGACCTGCGTCGTGCGGCCGATGTGCACCGGCCGCGCCGTGCCGGTAACCCAGCCGGCGGTGGCCCCCTTGAGGTGGTTGGCATTGATGTCCAGGCCCACGGCGCGCTGGCCTTCCGGGCAGGAATAGGCCGCGCCGCATGAGCCCAGCGTCTCGGCCAGCACCACCGACACGCCACCGTGCAGCAGGCCGTAGGGCTGGCGGGTGCGTGCGTCCACCGGCATGCGGCCGCGTATGAAGTCGTCGCCGACCTCCAGGAATTCCATGCCCAGGTGGGCAGGGGCCGTGTCTTTATGGATCGCGTAAAGCTCTTGGACCGAGATGGGTTTCTTCCAGATGGGCATCGTCTCTCCAGGGTTGCACAAATTCTAGGCCTTGATCCCGGCAAGCGTGTACGGCGGCGGACTACAGCCCAGCGTTAGCGCACGCCCTATCGTCGGTCTTCATGAAACACCGCAGCCGCTGGACATGGGTGGTACTGGGCGCCGCCGGATTCCTGGCCGCGCTCGGCATCACCGCCGCCGTCCTTGTCCCGAACAGCGACGAGCTGGCGGCACGCATCTCCGCCACGGTGGAGGCGCGTGTCGGCGTCAAGATGACGATAGGCGCGGTGCGCTGGCAGGTCTTTCCCTATCCGGTGGTCGTGATCGAGAACGCCGCCACTGTGCAGCCCCAGCCCATCACCTTCAAGCGGCTGGTTGCCACGCCCAGGCTGCACGCCCTGCTGCGGCGCAAGCTGGAGATCGAGCACGTGGAAGTGGAAGACGCCGTGCTGCCCCAGCTTTCGCTGCGCGGCATGCGCATCGCCGCTGGCGACACACCCGGCGTCGACGCCATCCCGCTGGAGCAGATCAGCTTCACCAACCTCACCTGGATCACCCGCCACGGCAAGGCGCTGGAGTTCGACGGCACGGCCAGTTTCGATGCGAACTGGCGGCCGCGCCACCTTGAGCTGGTGCGCCCCGGCGTGCAGCCGCTGGCAAGCCTGGTCATGGAACGCGAAGGCAGCCAAGACCGGTGGAAGGCAGCGGTGCGCGTGGGCGGCGGTACAGCCGATGGCGAAGTGGCGCTGGCCAGCGGCAAGGACGGCCAGCTTCAGCTCACCGGCAAGCTCGCTCCCAGGGGCGTGGAGGTCGACAGCGCAATGGCTTCCTTCAAGCGCAACTCGGCCGTCAAGGGCCGGGCCAACGGCCAGACCACGCTCACGGCCAGCGGTGCCAATATCGCCGAACTGGCGCGATCACTGCATACGAAGACGGTGTTCACCATTCCTGCTGCCACGATCCTGCACATTGATGTGGACAAGGCCATACGCAGTGCCGGCAAGGACAAGGCCGGCCAGACACCGCTGTCTTCGCTCACCGGCCAGATGGACACGCAGAACACGCCCAATGGCATGGTTGTGAGCTACAGCGGCATTGCTGCCAAGGGCGAGACCTTTACCGCGACGGGCGATGCCACGATTGCCAACCGGCAAGTCAAGGCCGAGATGACGGTCAACATTGCGGGCGGCCTGGTCGGTGTGCCGCTGAAGGTCACGGGCTCACTGGATGCGCCGCAGGTGACGGTACCCACATCCGCCATTGCGGGTGCGGCCATTGGCACCGCCATCATTCCTGGCGTGGGCACCGTCATTGGCGCCCGGATAGGCGCGGCGGTGGGCAAGATGTTTGGCAGCGACCCCGGCACGGCGGCAAAGCCCGTGCCTGGCAAGCCAGCCGCAGCGCCAGCGCGCCAGGGTCCGGCGCCTGTGGTGCGGGCACCCGACTAGCAGTTGCGCCTGCGGCGCGCCAAAGAAAATGAGCGGCCGGGGCCGCTCATCAGGATCGCAATGCACGGGGCGCCATGCGCCCCGTCAATCAGTGCATCAGGCGAAGGTCAGGTCGCCGCTGACGATCTTCGCGTCGACCGTACCCATCAGCGTGAGCTCGGCTGCCGTGATGCCGGTGCCGCCTGCTTCGAGGTAGTGGTAGATGGCCGAGCTGTTGTCGTCGCTGATGGCGAAGAAGGCGAAATCGCCGATGGTGCCATTGGTCCAGGTGGCTGCGGCCTGCAGCACCGCTGCGGCTGCGGCAGCGCTGTCGGCGTTGCCGGCGGCGGAAGTGCCCAGGAAGTAGAAGGCGCCGGGCGTGACGGTGAGCGCGCCGGCCACCGCGATCGGCGCGAGCTGGGCCGTGGTGGCATCTACGTTGAGCTTGTCCGTGCCACTGACAAAGTTGGTGATGGTGTCGTTGCCGTTGAGCACCGGGGTGCCGCCGAAGATGACGATGTCGGTGACAGTGTCCACGCCCAGGGCGATCGCGTCGTTGCCCGCGCCGCCTTGCAGCGAGTCGGTGCCCGCGCCCGCATTGATGATGTCGTTGCCGGCGCCCGTGACGATGGTGTCGGCATTGGCGCCGCCGGTCACCGTGTCGTTGCCCGAGCCCGTGGTGACCACATTGTTGCCGCCGCCCGTCACCACGATGTTGTTGCCGTCGCCGGCGTTGATCGTGTCGTTGCCGCCGCCGGTGGTGATCGAGTCGT
>CALRME020000198.1:0-6215 GCA_943369045.1 Sphingobacterium thalpophilum | reverse complement strand
GCCTTCATTTCAGCGCAGATTTCCTTCATCGTGGCTTCCTTGTTCAGCTCGCAGGTCAGGTCGACCACGGAGACGTCGGAGGTCGGAATGCGGAACGACATGCCCGTGAGCTTCTTGTTCAATTCGGGAATGACAACGCCCACGGCCTTGGCCGCGCCGGTGGAAGAAGGAATGATGTTTTCCAGGATGCCGCGGCCGCCGCGCCAGTCCTTGTTGCTCGGGCCGTCCACCGTTTTTTGCGTGGCGGTGGCTGCGTGCACCGTGGTCATCAGGCCTCGCTTGATGCCCCACTTGTCGTTGAGCACCTTGGCCAGCGGGGCCAGGCAGTTGGTGGTGCACGAGGCGTTGGAGATGATGGCTTCGCCCTTGTAGGTCTTGTCATTCACGCCGAAGACGAACATCGGCGTGTCGTCCTTGCTGGGGGCCGAAATGATGACCTTCTTCGCGCCGGCGGCCAGGTGCTTGCCCGCGCCGTCCTTGTCCAGGAACAGGCCGGTGGATTCGATCACGATGTCGGCGCCGACTTCATTCCACTTCAGGTTGGCCGGGTCGCGCTCCTGCGTCAGGCGAATCCTCTTGCCGTTGACCACCAGGGTGTTGCCCTCGACAGCGACCGTGCCCTTGAACCGGCCGTGAACGCTGTCGTATTGCAGCATGTAGGCCAGGTAGTCGGGCTCGAGCAGGTCGTTGATGCCGACGACTTCGATGTCGCTGAAGTTCTGTACAGCCGAGCGAAGGACGTTGCGGCCGATGCGCCCGAAACCGTTGATGCCGATCTTGATGGTCATGGTGATGTCTCTCGAGGAAGTTGAAATTTTTACTTGGCCAGAACCGCACGCACGGTATCGGCTACGTTCTCGGGCGTGAATCCGAAGTGCTTGAACAGCACCGGGGCCGGGGCCGATTCGCCGTAGGTGTCGATGCCCACAACGGCAGCGCAGCCGTATTTCCACCAGCCGTCGGTGACGCCCATTTCCACGGCGATGCGCGGAATGCCGGCCGGCAGCACGCTGGTCTTGTAGACCGCGCCCTGGCGGTCGAAGGCCGTGGTGCTGGGCATGGAGACCACGCGAACGGCGATCTTCTGCGCGGCGAGCAGCTCTTGCGCCTTCAAGGCCAGCTGCACTTCCGAGCCGGTGGCGATGATCACGGCCTGCGGCTTTTTGTTCAGGCCCACTTCGGCCGGGTCTGCCAGGACGTAAGCGCCTTTGCTGATGTCTTCCAGCCCGGCCTTGGGTGCGTAGGGCAGGTTCTGGCGCGACAGCAGCAGCGCGGTTGGGCGCTGGTTGTTCTGCAGGGCCACGGCCCAGGCCACGGCTGTCTCGGCCGTGTCGCCCGGACGCCAGACGTCCAGGTTGGGGATCAGGCGCAGGCTGGCGGCATGCTCGATGGACTGGTGCGTGGGGCCGTCTTCGCCCAGGCCGATGGAGTCATGCGTGAAGACATGGATCACGCGCTGCTTCATCAGCGCCGCCATGCGGATGGCGTTGCGGCTGTAGTCGCTGAAGGTCAGGAAGGTGCCGCCGTAGGGGATGTAGCCGCCATGCAGCGTGATGCCGTTCATGATCGCGGCCATGCCGAATTCGCGCACACCGTAGTTGATGTGGCGTCCGATCTTTCCGTCGGTCAGGACGGGCTCTCCGGCCATGTCAAAGCGCACCGGCGCCGTGGCCTTGGTGTTGGTGAGGTTGGAGCCGGTCAGGTCGGCGCTGCCGCCCAGCATTTCGGGCAGTGCGGCCGTGAAGGCTTCCAGCGCCAGTTGCGAAGCCTTGCGTGACGCCACGGTCTCGGCCTTGGCGTGGGCTGCCACTGCCGTATCGACGGCGACCTGGGCAAAGTTCTTCGGCAGCTCGCCTTTCATGCGGCGGGTGAATTCGCGCGCCAGTTCAGGATGCGCGGCCTTGTAGGCGGCAAAGCGGGCGTCCCACTCTGCCTCGGCAGCCAGGCCCTTGGCCTTGGCGTCCCAGTCGGCGTAAACCTCTTGCGGCACGGAGAACGGCTCGTGCGGCCAGCCCAGCGCTTCGCGCGTGAGGCGGATCTCGTCGGCGCCCAGCGGCTCGCCGTGGGCCTTGGCGGTGTTGGCGCGGTTCGGGCTGCCCTTGCCGATGTGGGTTTTGCAGACGATCAGCGTGGGCGCGTCGGCCTTGTTCTTCGCGTCGGCGATCGCGCGGTCTACCGCGTCCACGTCATGGCCGTCGATCGGGCCGATGACGTTCCAGCCGTAGGCGGCAAAGCGCACCGGCGTGTTGTCGATGAACCAGGGCTTGACTTGCCCGTCGATGGAAATGCCGTTGTCGTCGTACAGGGCGATGAGCTTGTTCAGCTTCCAGGCGCCAGCCAGCGCGCAGGCTTCGTGGCTGATGCCCTCCATCAGGCAGCCGTCCCCCAGGAACACATAGGTGTGGTGGTCGACGATGGCGTGGCCGTCCTTGTTGAACTCCCTGGCCAGCAGCTTCTCGGCCATTGCCATGCCCACGGCATTGGTGATGCCCTGGCCCAGCGGGCCGGTGGTGGTTTCCACGCCGGGCGTCACGCCCACTTCGGGGTGGCCGGCCGTCTTGCTGTGCAGCTGGCGGAAGTTCTTCAGTTCGCTGATCGGCAGCTTGTAGCCCGTGAGGTGCAGCACCGAATAAATCAGCATGGAACCGTGGCCGTTGGACAGCACGAAGCGGTCGCGGTCGAACCAGTGCGGGTTGTGCGGGCTGTGCTTGAGGTGCCGGCCCCATAGCGCGACGGCCATGTCGGCCATGCCCATGGGAGCGCCGGGATGTCCCGAGTTGGCTTGTTGCACTGCGTCCATGGCCAAGGCGCGGATCGCGTTTGCCATTTGTTGGGTATTGGCCATCGGGATGGGAGCTCCGGGGGTAAAGGAGAGGGATTCGGGGAAACCCGGTATTTTACCGGGCGGCCCCGGCCGGGGTTTCGCCGCGGTTTCGGTGGTGGCGGCCGGATCAGCCGCCTGCGGCGCGGCGGATTTCCTTGACCAGGTCCGGGCTGGCGATGTCATCGAGTTTGCGGAACGCGGTTTGCACCTTGTTGATCAGGTCGCCGGTGGCGCCGGTGGACTCGAAGACGGTGATCCACTGGCGCGCGCCGCCCCAGACTTCGCCCAGAACGGCGATCGCCTGCTGGCGGTCCAGCGTGAAGGCTTCATGCTGCGTCATCGCGTTGTCCAGCGTGGCGGACTTGCCCAGCTCGCCCACCCCCAGGTGCAACAGCCGGTCGTGCGCCACGCCTGGCCGCGGCACCACGTCGTACAGGGGGCTCAGCTGCCAGCCCTGGCTGCGCGGGTCGCGCACGAAGCCGTGGTTGCGCAGGTGGTCGTCGTCGTTGCTCACGAAGATGTTGAAGGCCATGCGGGCGAACAGCTCGCGGTTGTTGGCGCGCACCTGGTCGATGTGCACGTGGCGGCGGATCGCCTGCGCGATCTCCGGGTAGCTCTTGGTTCGCGCCTCGAATTCGTCGCAGCCCACCAGCGTCAGCGCACTGGCAAAGGGCAGGCGCTTTTCGATCAGGCCGTCTTGCGGCTGGGTCTGGTGCAGCACGGCATCGCCTGCCGGAAGTTCGCCCGGCGCGCACCAGTAGCGGTCAAAGCGGCGGATCAGCAGCACCGGTGTGCCACTGATGTCAGCCACCTTGGCCTCGGGCACATCGAGGCCGCATTCGCGGGCGAGGGCGAGTGTGGCCACCTCGGCGGTCGCCATGTCGAAAGGGTCGCCCCGGCTGGGGAACTTGGCCAGCCACAGCAGGCCTTCGTCGTCGCGCACCGCGGCCTTGGGCCGTGCGCCGCCGGCACCCGGGCCGGAGCCGAAGAAGTCGGTCATGCGCGCCGGAATCTCTTCGCCCAGTTCGATGCGCTCGGCCGTCTCCAGCATGTAGTGCAGCGAGTGCACTTCGTTGACGCCGCGGGTGGGCTGCGCCTCCAGCGAGGCGCGTACGTCCAGCGCGCCGACCCGGTCGCTGCCCGCTTCCAGCAGGTATTCCGATTCGGGCAGGCTGTTGGCCGGCACCTTGCGCCGCGCCTCGATCACGCGCCGGCCCCAGGCATCGGGCGCGGCGTCTCGGATGCCGCCGAACATGGGCAGGCCGTTGGCAGGCATCAGCTCGGCGCCGCGCACCCGCTCGATGTCGTCCAGCGGCAGGCTGACCGGGTCGATGCTGAAGCGGCCTGGCCGCTCCAGGTAGCGCAGGCCGTAGGCAAAGCTGCTGGCCAGCACCTGTTCCGCTTCCTCAGTGAGCGTCAGGCGGCCGGCCGGCACGAAATCGCCTTCGATGTGGGCGAAGGTGAAGAGCTGGGTCTGCCTGGCGGCCATGTCAGAAGTCCAGTTCAGTCATTTGCTTGGGCGTCATCACCCGGACGCGCCGGGTCGCCTCGGCGTTTTCAAGCGCCACCAGCGAGGGGTCGGTGGCCTGCAGCAGGCTGAGCAGGTCAGTGCCCGGTGCGATGGCATCCAGGTAGCGCAGGATTTGCCCCAGCGACTGGCGCGGGTCGCCGCGCTCCACCCGGCCGGCGGTCACGCGTGACATTCCAGCCCGGGTCGCGGCGTCGGACTGGCGCAAACGGCGAGCCTTGCGCAAGCGCGCCAGGCGTTCACCCAGGCGTTGTGCCTGCTCGCGCAGGGCTTCGGGCAGGGCGGCGACTTCATCGTACTTCATGATCATCATTCTAGGCTTTATATCGATAATGATCAATTTCATTATCTTTAGCTCATCCTTGAAATGATTATTCAAATACGCATAAAGCAGTTAAAGAGTGAGTTCATTATCATTTTGGCAAATTGCCGTCCATCCCGTTTATTCGGGTATGGTCCCCGGCAGATGGTCTAAAGTCGGGGCATGCAAGGGCTCCACCTGACCGCCGACCTCTACAAATGCCGCTGCGACAGCGCATGGATGACCGAGGCGGACAAGCTGGGTCCGTGGTGTGTGCAGGCGGTAGCCTCGGCAGGACTGCAGGCGGTCAACCAGCTGTTCCACACTTTCCCCGCCACCGACAGGGGGCCCGGCGGCGTCACGGCCACCGTGCTGCTGGCCGAATCCCACCTCTGCGTGCACACCTGGCCCGAGCAACGGGGCGTGACGCTGGACGTCTATGTCTGCAACTTCGGCGCCGACCACTCGGCCAAGGCGCGCGCGCTGATGGATGCGCTGGTCGCACACTTCCAGCCCGAGTGGACCGAACAGCGCTCCATGGACAGGGGCGACTCGTGATGGGTCCGGCGCTGGCCATGATCCTGGCCGCAGGGCGCGGCGAGCGGATGCGGCCGCTGACCGACGACACGCCCAAGCCCCTGCTGGCGGTGCGCGGCAAGCCGCTCATGCAATGGCCGATGGAAGCGCTCAGGCTAGGCGGCTTCCACCCCATCGTCATCAACACGGCGTGGCTGGGCGAGAAAATCGAGGCGCGCTATGCGGACTCGCCTTCCCTGGTCTGGTCGCACGAAGGCCAGGACTTCGGCGGTGCGCTGGAAACCGCCGGCGGCATCGCGCGCGCGCTGCCTTACCTGGGCGACGTCTTCTGGGTGCTGGCAGGCGACGTCTTCATTCCAGGCTTTGAGTTCACGCAGGCCGCGTTTGACCGCTTCGCCACCAGCGGCAAGCTGGGCCACATCTGGCTGGTGCCCAACCCGCCGCATAACCCCAAGGGCGACTTCGGGCTTTCACCCGAAGGCCTGGCTTTGCGCGATACCGATGCCCGCTACACCTTCTCCACCATCGGCCTGTACCGCAAGGAACTGTTTGACAGCCTGCCGCATGGCAACCCCAAAGGCCAGAAAGCCCCACTGGCCCCGTTGCTGCGCGCGGCCATGGACAATGGGCAGATCACCGCCGAGCTCTACCAAGGGGAGTGGACCGATGTCGGCACCCCCGAGCGACTGGCCCAACTGAACGCAGCACCATGAGCAACAACCTGTACGCCCAGCGCCGCGCCCGCGCCGCCGCCCAGCTGGGCAAGGATGGCATCGCCATCATCCCCACGGCGCTGGAGCGGCCGCGCAACCGCGACAGCGACTTCCTCTACCGCCACGACAGCTACTTCTATTACCTGACCGGTTTCGCCGAACCCAACGCCTGGCTGGTGCTAACAGGCGACGGGGGCAGCACGCTGTTCTGCGCGCCCAAGGACCTGGAGCGCGAGATCTGGGACGGGTACCGCCTCGGCCCCCAAGCCGCGCCTGCGGCGCTGGGCGTCGACGCTGCGCATTCGGTCAATG
>CALRME020000197.1:0-6263 GCA_943369045.1 Sphingobacterium thalpophilum | reverse complement strand
CGAATACATCGTCTGCGACTCGCCCGCCGGCATCGAGACCGGCGCCCTGATGGCCATGCACTTCGCCGACGAGGCGCTGGTGGTCACCAACCCCGAAGTCTCCAGCGTGCGCGACTCCGACCGCATCCTGGGCATGCTGGCCAGCAAGACCAAGCGCGCGATCGAAGGCAAGGAAGCCATCAAGGAGCATTTGCTCATCACCCGCTACAACCCCAGCCGCGTGGACCAGGGCCAGATGCTCTCGCTCGAAGACATACAGGACATCCTGCGCATCAAGCTCATCGGCGTGATCCCCGAGAGCGAATCGGTGCTGCAGGCGTCCAACCAGGGCACGCCCGCCGTGCACATGAAGGGCACCGACGTGAGCGAGGCCTACAAGGACGTGATCGACCGCTTCCTGGGTGAAGACAAGCCCATGCGCTTCATCGATGCGCAGAAGGCCGGTTTCCTCAAGCGCCTGTTCGGGGGGAAGTAAACAGCCATGGCCATTTCATTCCTGTCTTTCCTGCTCGGCGAGAAGAAGAAAACCGCCAGCGTCGCCAAGGAGCGGCTGCAGATCATCCTGGCGCACGAGCGCAGCGGCCGCAATGCGGCCGAGCCCGACTACCTGCCCGCGCTGCAGCGCGACCTGGTGGCAGTGATCAGCAAATACATCAAGATCAACCCGGACGACATCAAGGTTCACCTGGAACGCCAGGACAACCTCGAAGTGCTGGAAGTCAAGATCGAGCTGCCCGAGCCGCGATAAGTGCCCCAGCGCCGGCGCCCATGGCGCTGACGAACATGCCCCAAACGACGTCGATCAAGCTCAGGCCCACGGGCCAGTCCTTGAGCAGCGCCAGGTTGGTGGCGTCGTAGGTGCCGTAGCAGAACAGGCCGAACAGCGCGCCTTTCTGCAGGGCCTGCTTCACACCGGCTGAAGGCAGCACGGCGAAGATCACCAGCCCCACCGGATAGATGAAGTAGAAGGCCGCGGCCGCGAACAGGTTGGGACTGGGCGCCATCAGGTGCGCCATTCCCGCCTGGTACCAGTTGGTGGCAATCAAGCCCAGCCATACGGCGTCGAGCAGCGCCACGGTGAAGAAAGTTGCGGCGTAGATGGCGAGTTTGCGGCCCATGGCGTCTGCCTTTCAAGGTATAACTTTGCGCCATGAGCGTACCGCAAACCTCGTCCATCGTCCGCGTCACACACACCTACGCGCAGGGCGCGCAGCAGGTGTTCGATGCCTGGGTCACGCCTGAGCTGGCGCGGCAATTCCTGTTCGCCACACCACCCAAAGGCGAGGTCATCCGCTGCGACATCGACGCGCGCCCCGGCGGCATATTCACCATCGTCGACAAGCGCCCGCTCGACGACGACGCGGCCACCATCGAGATCGAGCACGTGGGCCGCTACCTCCAGGTCGATGCGCCGCGCCGCATCGGCTTCACCTTCAGCGTGCCGGCGTTCTCGGACAAGCAAACCACGGCGGTCATCGACATCGAGTCGCGCGGCGAAGGCACAGTGCTCACGCTGCGCCACGACATGGGACAGGTCAAGCCGGGCGAGGAAGAAGAAGCGCAGGAAATCCGCGAACGCACCGAGCAAGGCTGGACCACCATCCTGGCCAACCTGGCCGCCGCGCTACAAAATAAGTAGCTGCCCAAGCAATCCTGGTGCGCTTCACAGGCCTTTTTTCCTCTACAGGCCTACGCCGCCAGCTGCTTCAGATCCGCAGCAAAGCGTTCCAGCACCGGCCCCCACTGCCTGTCAGCGCCCTGCCGGTACAGCCGTACCGATTCATACCAGGGGCTGTCGCTGCGCTCCAGCAGCCAGCGCCAGTCCGGTATGTAGGGCAGCAGCACCCAGGTGGGCCGGCCCAGCGCGCCTGCCAGGTGCGCAACGCTGGTGTCCACGCTGATGACCACGTCCATCAAGCCGCACAGCGCGGCCGTGTCTGCAAAGTCCTTGATCTCCTCACCAAAGAACCGGATAGCCGACGTCTCAAGCGCCGGCCGGTCGGCAGCGCGCATCTCCCTTTGCAGGCAGACGTAGTCACACCCGGCGGGTAAGTGCGGCAGCAGCGCGTCAAGCGTCAGGCTGCGGTTGTGGTCGTTCACGTGCTCGGTGCTGCCGCTCCACACCAGGCCGATGCGCGGCTGTGACTTCGCGCCCAGCCTGTCCTGCCACCGCGCCAGCGTCGCGGGATCGCTGTGCAAGTAAGCGCCCCGCGCGGGGATGTTTTCTAGCGTGGTGCCCAAGGCCAGCGGCAGCGAGAGCAGCGGGCAATGCAGGTCAAACGCCGGCAGGGGCTTGTCGCGCTGCACCAGTTCGTCGACGCCGTTCAGCCCCTGAAGGAGCGCAAGCAGCGGCTTGTGCACCTCCAGCACCACGCGCGCTCCCAGCGCCTTGACCAGCGGCGCATAGCGGGCGAACTGGATGCTGTCGCCCAGCCCCTGCTCGCCGTACAGCAGGACGGTCTTTCCCGCCAGCGGCGCCTTGCCGTCCCATCGCGGCTGGGCAAAGTTGCGCCGGTCGGGTGCGATTTCGTTTTTCTTCCAGCGCCACTCATAGGGCTCCCAGCCGCGCGCCATCTCGCCGTTGAGCAGCAGGGCCATGCCCTTGTTCAGCCAGGCACCCGAGTGGTCGGGCTTGAGCCGGGTCGCGTTGTCGTAGCTCTGGAGGGCCGCATCCAGCTGCAGCAGGTCCCGCAGCGAGTTGCCCCGGTTGTAGTGGGCCTCGGCGTTGTCCGGCTGCAGGCGGATCGCCACGTCGAAGGCGCCGACCGAAGCCTCGAGCTGCCCCAGTGCCTGCAGCAGCGTGCCACGGTTGCCGTGCGCCTCGGCGTAGTCCGGGTTGGCGCTGATGGCACCGTCATAGCTGGCCAGCGCCTCTTGCGGCTGCCCCAGTTCCTGCAGCACGGTGGCCCGGTTGAACCAGGCGTGGGCATAGCCGGACGCGAGGCTGATGGCCTGTGCATAGTCGCCCGCGGCCTCCTGCAACTGCTTGCGCTCGCGGTGCGCGTTGCCCCGGTTGAACCAGGCTTCAACCAAGCCCGGCTGCAGGCCGATGACCTTGCCGTAGCTCGCGATGGCAGCGTCCACCTGCCCCAGAGCGCGCTGCGCCATGGCACGGCTGAACCAGCTGTGCACGTCATCGGGCGCCAGCGCAACGGCCTTGCCGTAACTGGCCTCGGCCGCAGCGGTTTGCCCCATGTCTTGCAGCACGCTGCCCAGAGTGGCATGCAAGCCAGCGTTGCCCGGCGACAGGGCAACCGCCTGCGAAACAAGCGCCGCCGCTTTGGGCAGGTCCCCGGTTTCTGCAGCGACCAGCCCCAGCATGTGCAGGGCACCCGAATGCCGAGGGTCGGCTTCGAGCAGAGCGGCATAGATCGCCCTGGCCTCATCGAGCTGGCCTGCCTGGTGCAGCGCCACGCCCTCTTCAAAGCGCTTGCCGGCATCAAAGGCCGGCTGCGACGGTGCCGCCGCCTCAGGCTTTTTGCCACCGAGCAAGGCTTTCAGAAAGCTGGCCATCGTTGTGCGCCTGTGTCAGGGCAACTCAAGAAAGCGCTTCACCTCCGCCACCGTGCGCGCCGGGTCTTCCTCATGCGGCACGTGGCCCAGGCCATCAAACACCACCAGCTTCGCGTTGGCAATGTCTTTGGCAAAGCGCGGGCCGAACTCCAGCGGCGCCAGCTTGTCCAGGCTGCCCCACAGGATGAGCGTGGGCGCCTTGATGTCCTTGAGCCTGGCCACATCGCCGGTGTAGCCCTGCTCGATGCGGCGCACCAGCGCCTTGCGGTTGCCCGCGCGCAGCGCCATGTCCATGTACAGGTCCACCAGCTCCGGCGTCACGCGCGACTTGTCGCCATAGACGTTACGCACACTGCTTTCCACGATGCCACGCGGCAGCGTGTACTCGACAACGCTGCGCAAGCCCGGCGTGGCTGCGATGCGAAAGCCCAGCGGGATGCTTTGTTTGACGGTGATCGACTCCGGCGGGTAGCCGCTGGCATCGACCAGCACCAGCCGCTCCACGCGATCGGGCATGGCGGCGGCCACCGACCAGGCGATCTGCCCGCCCAGTGAATTACCGGCGACGACGAAACGCTGCACGCCCAGCTTGTCCAGCACCGCGCGCACGAACAGCACGTAAGCCTCGGTGGAATAGTCGTTCTGCTGGTTGGGGCCGGTCAGGCCGAAGGCCGGCAGGTCAAAGCGGATCACCCGGCGCTGGCCCTTGAGCGCAACGGCCCATCCCTCCCAGGTGTGCAGGCTGGCGGAGGTGCCGTGCAGCAGCACGATGGGCACCGGGTCGGACTTTGGCCCCTCGTCGCGCAGGTGAACCTGGACGCCGTCGATGGGGATGAAGGTCGAAGGCGCGGGCGCCCAGCGCGGCTTGAGTTCTTCCACCGGCTTGTCCGGGGCCCACGTGGCCACGATGCCCGCCACGGCAAAGAACAGGACGGCGGCCAGCAGCAGGAGAACCCGGTAGAAAAGCTTCATGGGCCAGCACTTTACAGGGCGGCCAGCCGGTGCCTTGCGCACCGCCACTGTTTCCATTCCCGAAACAGCCTGTCTCGACAACCGCGGCTTGTGGTTGGGGTTTACCCCTCCACGTTCTATTCATCGATGAGCCGCAACAACAAGAACGACTCACCGAGGCTGGACAGACGGCACGGTGCCGCCCGCCCGGATTTGTCATCAACGTTATCCAATTGAAGGAACCATCATGAACCGCAATTTCGCTACCGCCCTCGTCATCGCCGCCGCCGCTGTTGCAGGCAATGCCTTCGCCGACGACATCACCGTCGACACCACGCCCTTCAACTCGGTCAAGAGCCGTGCCGAAGTGCAAGCCGAACTGGGCCAGTTCAAGAAGGCCGGCACCAGCGTCTGGTCTACCCAGTACAACCCGCTGGCCAGGTTCCAGTCGACCCGCTCTGCCGCCGACGTGCGCGCCGAATACATTGCATCGCGCAATGAAGTCGCCGCCCTGAACAGCGAAGACAGCGGCTCGGCCTACCTGGCCACCGCCGGCAACCGCTTTGTGAGCCCGACCCTGGCCGGCCAGAAAGCCCCGGCCCAAGCTGGCGAATAAGCCGGCGAATAAGGCCTTTGAGGCCCTAAGCACTCACCCGGCTGTAAGCTGGGAGCAAGCCGCCACAAGTCGATGAGACTTTGGCGGCTTTTTCGTTACCGGTTGTCGTCGTTCTGTCATCGGGCGGCGTTGTGGTGACATGCGCACCCATGTAGTTCACGAAGAAATCGACGCCTGCCTCACGCCCAGCACCCTGGGCGAGCTGGAACCCGGCGTCCGCCGCCTGCTCACCGGGCAGCAGCTCTTCGTGAAACAGGCCGACGGCCGCTGGCGCCCCAAGGGCTCGGCCATGGGCCTGGCGCAAAGCTTCGAGACCAGCCAGCTGCAGCAAACCTGCGCCATGCCGGCCGGCCGCAAGCAACAAGGCTAGGCGCTTCAGCGTTTCGAACCGCGCCTCGACTGGTTCTGGTTCCCGCTCCCCACATGGGATTCCCGGTCGCTGCGGCTTTGCGGCGTGCGGCGGCCTTCGTTCTTCTGTGTGGGCGTTTCCTCGCCCTGCTTGTTGTGGTCGTTGGCGACCTTGCCGCTCACCTTTGCGGCGTCGGCGTCCTGCACTTCAGGGGTGTCCTTGTAGCTGTTTCGGCTCATGTGTCTGCTCCTTGGTTGGATCAAACCATTCTGGAAGTCGCACCCCGGGCATGGTGTCGGACAAGGGCCCGCCTGAGCGCCGTTACGTTTTCGGCGTGGCCACCAGTTCCTTGTAGCCCGTGGCCGGGTCCACCTCGCGGGTAAAGGCCCAGCCCGGCAGCAGCGCCAGCACGATCTCGGCGGTGGTGCGCACCGTGCAGCCGGGCATGACGTGCCCGCCCAGCACCGCGCCATCGGCGCCGGCCACGCTGCCATGCAGGTGCGCGCCATCCGCGCTCAGCGTGCCCGACAGCATGATCAGCTCCAGCGGCCCGGCAATGGGGGTGCCGCCCGGCTCCGCCGCGTAGCGCAGCACCGCCTGTGTCAGGCTGCCGATGCCGGTGATGATGCTGGCCGCGTGCATGCCCTGGGCCTGCTGCGCGCGGAATTCCGCCTCCAGCGCGCCCTTGAGGTCATCGCCCGGTGACAGGCGCAGCACCAGCGTTCTCATGGCCGGCTGGGGTGGGGTAGCGGCTTCAGGCATGGCCGCCAATTTATCAGCCTGGCGGCTGGTGGGGCCGGGATGCCAGAATGGCACCCCATGGCGCTCACTGAT
>CALRME020000196.1:0-6264 GCA_943369045.1 Sphingobacterium thalpophilum | reverse complement strand
GGCCACCGGTGCCAACGGCACCTGCGCGCTCATCGCTGTGGCGCCGACCTTTGCCTTCGCCGAGGGCGGTGCCACCGCACCCAGCGGTGTGTGGCAGGTGACGCTGGCCAACACCCGGACCGGCGCGGTGACGGTGGACGCCTACGTTGAACGCGACGACGAAATCATCGGTGTGCGCACCGGCGCTAGGCAGTCGCATTTCGAGGATCGCTGGTATGACACGAGCGGCAACCCAGGCTCTTTCGTGGACCATCCGGACAACCCTTCGCCGATCCGCCGCAGCGGCAACTTCAACAGCATCGCCACTGGCTCACGAACGCTGTCGGTTGGGGGCGTGCGCATTGCCGGCCCGCTGTGGGCGTTGTACTCGCCGCGAAAACCCGACCCCGATGCAGCGCGGCCAGAGCGCCCCGGCGTCGTCAAGGTTCCACATACGCACGCCTTCAGCGACGAGAACGGGGCGCTGCTGGGCCTGAAGGCTGCCGGCTCGCGCTCCGGCGGTGTCGCCCGGCTTGTGGGAACCAGTGACGCCGCACCTCAGGTGACGCGCAAGGTCTTCAATTCGCTCTGAGTTCGGCAGGCCAAGCCTTGGCAATCGCAAAAACTTGCGTCTACACTGGACAGCCTACATTGGGTTGCATTTTTTACATACTTAACTTGAGGAGCGTTCCATGGGCGTTTTTATGAAAGAGCACGACATCTACGTCGGCAGCCTGCAGGAGAAGCTGAATCTACGTTTCGCGCCGGCACTCGGCGGCAAAGATTCTCAAGGCGGCCTGGATGAAATGGTGGCGCTCCAGAAAGAGTTCGAAATCTTCAAACCCGGTCGCAGCTTCGACACCAGCATGTCGGTGCTCAACCTGACGGGCCTGTCCAATGCAGAGACAAAGGCACGCTTTCACCGCTACCTCAACAGCCTGCGCAAGGTGAAGTCCAACGTCACAGGCAAGAGTGGCGATGCCGCCATCGTGGAAGCGCTGGCGAAAAACCTGGCAGCCAAGAAGCCGCTGCCCGTGTATTTCGAACTGCACGACCTCAATGCATCTAAGGACAGCACCCGTGTGCTGATCACGGATAAGGCACGGCCGCTGTTCTACATGAAGCAGGATTACCTGGTGGTTTCGCTTCCGCTGGGCTTGCCCAAGGCGGGCAAGTAGCACCTCCATCGTGCGACAGGGCCCGCTGGATCTGGCGCCGGTGCATGCCAGCATAGTTCGCTACTACACGGGCAAAGTCACAACTCATGGCCCCACCCCCCTGGGCGTGGATTGGTCGTGCATGCCGACGCAGGAGCTACGTTTTGTGCAATTGCTCAATCTGTGCGACTGGACTGTTCCCTTTTCGCTCAATGATCTGGGTTGCGGCTATGGCGCGCTGCTGGCCTTCATAGGCAAGCGTTTTGCGCAGGCGCCGGTGGATTACGTTGGCATCGATCTGTCGCCCGCAATGGTTTCTCAAGCCCTCCGGCTGTGGGACGGCCACTATGGGGCGACCTTTTCCGTTGGCAGTGCAGCCCCACGCGTGGCCGACTACACCGTTGCGAGCGGCATTTTCAATGTAAAACTGGACCATGATGAGCAGGCTTGGGAAGGCTTCATCGCCACTACCCTGCAAGAAATGCGGGCGGCCAGCAGGTGCGGCTTTGCTGTCAACTTTCTGCGGCCAGTTGAGCCTGGCAGCACAGGGGCACCACAGCTGTACCGCGCTCCACCCGCCCGGTGGCAGGACTTCTGTGAACGCCTGCCAGGCGTGAAAGTAACCGTGGTTGCGGACTACGGCATGCGCGAATACACGCTACTCGCGCGCATCGACAAATAGGCGCCTCACCTTAACCGGACTGCATCTGACGCTGCGACAGGAAGGCCTGTTCGCGCTCGAGTGCAGGTTCGCACATGCGAGCTCCCGTCACGGCGATCAGGCCGCGAGCTTGCTCCAGCACGGCTTGGGCATCTTCGTGCGCCGCAGCTGCGCTGCTGCGCGCCAATGCACCAGCCCAGGCAATCAGCGCGCGGCATTCTGCCACCCGGTTGCTGCGACGTCTTGCTGTATCCACCGCCTGGCGAGCGACGTGCAGCGCCTGCTCATGGTTGCCGGCACCATGGTGGCACTCTGCCAGGCCGGCAAGGATCTCGGCCTCAAATTCCACACCTACTTGGGTACTGCTGATCAATTCATGTGCCCGTACGAGGCCAGCGCCGGCACTATCGAAATCAGAGGCTGTCAATTCAGCAATGCCCGCAGTCCAAAGGTCCAGAGCCCGTGTGTAGGAGCTGCCGTTGGTCTGTGCAATTCGCGACACGCTTGAGGCATGGTGCCCGGCCAATGCCACATCGTTCTGGCTCCAAGCCAACTCGGCGTGTAGGTGGTGCGCCATCTGGCGGATCACGGGGTCATGCGCCGGGTCGATGGTTTCGAACAGTAGGCGCAGGCAGCGCTCGGCCTCGTCCAGCCGGTTCATCCGCACCAGCAGCCGAACCCGCACACCAAGCACCCACTGGCGAATATCAAAGCCGAAAAAGTCCCGGTCCAGCTTGTCGATGGCACCTACCCCCTGCAGAGCCACGTCGTTGGCAGCCAACCCCTTTTCAAGCAAGCCCGCCCAGGTGTACGCATGGCTCAAGGCTGCATTCATCGTCGCATTGCGACCCACATCGCCGCCGTCCGGCATGAGTGCAATGGCCTTTTCCAGGCTCCTCACGTAGTCGTCCGCCGGCCCACCTGTGCCTTGCAGGATCCGGCCCTCCGCCAGGAACAAAAGCTGTATCAGGCGGCCGTCCACTTCGGTGGCCAGTTCGACGGTTTCCCGGGTGATCTGTTGCACTTCATCGGGCCGCATGCCCTCGCGCCAGCCTAAATAGACCGAGCCGCAACCAATGCGTACGCGCAACCGGTCAACTTCGGGTGAGCGCGGTTGGTCCAGCAGCAGTTCCCGCGCCTTGCGCCAGTGGCGCATGGCCTGGGTGGAGTTGGTCGCGCCGAGCCACTGGGCGGCCCGCGCTTCATGCTCGGCGGCCTTGGCGCTTTGCCCCGCAGCTTCGTAGTGATAGGCGATCAGTGCCGCGAATTCATCGGGCTGTGCGCGATAGTGCGACTCCATGGCGACAGCCACGGCGGCGTGGAGGTCGGCGCGCCTGGTCTTGAGCTGGGAGCTGTAGGCCACTTCCTGGATCAGTGGATGGCGGAACGCAAACTTTCGATCGCCTGTGATCTCGCGAAGCAGCTGCAGCAACTCAGCCTCGCACAGGCTGTCGAGCCCACTCTCAAGCTGGCTGGACAGGTAGATGGCGACATGCTCCAGCACTGCAAGAGGGATTTCCTTACCAATCACGGCGCAGATATGCAGCAGGGCCTTCTGGGTGCCCACGAGGCGATCGATGCGCTCACCGATAACGGCCTGGACTGTCGGCGGCAGCGCTTGCGCGATGAGTGCCAGGCTGGGCTTGCCCTGCTTGCCCGCCATCACGCGACTTTCAACCAGCGAATGCACCAGTTCTTCGGCGAAGAACGGATTGCCGGCCGAACGCTCGACGATCAGCGAAAAAGCCTCGTCGAACTCGCTTCGCGTGCCCAGCAATTCACGCACCAACTCCTCGGTATCTTCGATGCCCAGCTGTGCAATGTTCATTTGCTGAACATGGGGCTGTGCGGCCCACGGAGCGCGGTAGCTTGGCCGGTAGTTCAGAAGCAGCAAGGTGCGCGTGCGCGCCACCGCGTCGACCAGCACCGCCAGAAACTCCTCACTGGCGTCGTCAAGCCAATGCAGGTCCTCAAAAATAATCACCGAAGCGGCCGCGCCGCAATGCATGGCCAGTTCGCGCACCAGGGCGAGCAACCTCAAGCGGCGAGCCTTGGGCTGGAGCATGCAGGCCGGCGCATCCTGCGCCGTCACGCCCAGAAATTCATGCAGTAGCGCCAGGTCATCAGCCGCAACTGGCCCCAATTCGCTCAGACGCTGGGAGATCCGGGTCCGCGCGACGGACGGATCGTCACTGGTGGCGATCTGAAAAAAGCAGGTGCGCAGCAGCGCAAGCACCGGCTGCAGCGGCGTGGCATGACCATACAGTTGGGTACGGACTTCACTCACGATCACGCCCTGCGCGTCGCACCATTGGGAGAACTCATAGCAGATGCGGCTCTTGCCAGTGCCGGGGGCACCCGAAAGGCCGACGACGGCACCGAAGCCGCTTTCAGCGCGCCGCAGTGCGTCCTGCAGCGTGACCAGCTCACGTTTTCGCCCGCGGAACGACGACAGCGCAGCCTGGTGGAAATTGTGCTTGTCCAACTGGTTCTTCAAGCCCAGCAAGGCGTGGATTTCGACCGGTTCGGCGATGCCTTTTAGCGAGCGCATGCCGATGCTCTGCGTCTCACAAGTGGCACGCACCAGCGCCTGGCAAGCAGCCGTGAGGCAGATGCCTCCGGGCTCCGCTTGACCCACTACCCGACTCGCCAGATGGATCGCATGGCCGTGGACGCCGCCGCCAATCGCCGCGTCGGTGGCCTGCGGGTCGGAAGCCACCTGACCCGAATGCAAGCCAATACGGATGGACAGTCCTTGGCCCTGATGATGCGGGAAGGCGGCCTGCATGGCGAGCGCCGCCTCGCACGCAAGGCTGGCGTGGCCCTCAAGCGCGCGCGGGACGCCGAAGACAGCCATAACGCCATCGCCCAGTGTGCGCACGACCGTCCCGCCAAAGCTCTCTATGGCACCACACATCTGCGTAAGCGCAGGCCGGAGATGCTCCATGGCCTGTTCAGGATCCAGTCCGGCGATATGTTCAGTGGAGCTGACTATGTCCGCGAATAGAATAGTCGCGAGCTTCAGCTCTCCCCAGGCGACGGTCGGCCGCGGCGCTGCGGCCCCTTGCCCACCGCCCAGCGGCACGCCGCAGCCACCACAAAACCGGGCACCAGGGCGACACTCATGGCCGCATGCGGTGCAGGTGCGGCGCAACCCCGCACCGCACGACTCGCAAAAGCGGCTTGTGTCAGCGTTTGGGGTGTCGCATGCCTGGCAGTCCATGTGGCAATGTTAGGGCCTGCTCAGGCCAGCACGTTGACTTTCTTCCAGGCGCTCTTGACGGCTTTGTGGGTATTGGAGCCCTTGCCGTGCAATGCGGCAGCCACTTCAACGGTGGCATGGGCAGCATCCAGGTAGGTTGAGCGGGCACGCAACTTGTCAAAGCCCCTGTACCAGACGGCGCCCAGGGTCTCCCAACAATGACCACCCAACTCCGTCGCCGCCAAGTAGAACGCATGGTTCCCGACGCCTGAACCCTTGTGCGCGTCATCTGTGGCCTTGAACTGGCGGTAGTCCTTGATCTGGTCGTCCTCCTTCCAGGTCAGCTTCCTGTTGCCAGGGTCTTTCAGTGACCGGACAGCCTTGCCCGCCTGCGGCGCAAGGATGTCTTCGCCCATGAGCCAATCAGCAGCCTTGACGTCCTCGCCCGCGTGCCATTGCTTGATCATGCTCGCGCAGACGTCAGAGAACGATTCATTGAGCGCGCCGGCCTCGCCCTTGAGCGCTGGCGGCTGGCCGGGCACCTGTACGACACCCAGGCCGCCCTTGACCATGTGCTGGCTGATGCCGTGCGAAAACTCGTGGGCGATGATGCCCAGCGAACCGGCCAGATTCTTGACGTTCCTGCCGTCGCCGTCGCCGACGATCATCTGCTCGCCTGTCCACATTGCATTGGCAAAGCTGTAGCCGTAGTGCACGCTGGCGTCGATGCGCAGGCCTTTGCCGTCAACCGAGTCACGCCCAAGCACTTCCGAGAAGAACTTCAGCGCGATGCCGATGTTCTCGTAGGCTTCATTGGCAATCTTGTCTTTGGTCGGTGGGTCGTCCTCGTCGCGCAGCAGCTTGCCGGGCAGGAAGGTCTGCCCCTTGGCATCGAAAACCTGGCGGTGCAGCAGCTTGGCGCCGGTCTTGGCCAGTAGCGGCTTTTTGACAGTGGCCGCCCGGGCCCCTCGCAGCTTCGACGATTGCTCAACCTGGTCGAGAAGCATCTGGCGGTGCTCGTCGTCGGAGTTGTCGGCAAGGTGTCTGAGCAATTTTTGGGGGACCGCGAAGCAGACGCAGCAATACCTGGCGTTCATGGTTTTCCTCCTGTCGCGGCGCTGGTGCGCCTGTCGTTGTGGCCGCGCGCTTACCAGCGCGCCGGCAGCTTCTTGAGCAGCGTGATGCGCTTGGTTTCCATCTCGATGTAGCCGCCCTTTTCCAGGTCCTTGAGCAGGCGGCTGACCATCTCGCGAGAGGCGCCGACG
>CALRME020000195.1:0-6278 GCA_943369045.1 Sphingobacterium thalpophilum | reverse complement strand
AGCGGGCGTGATCGCCGCTGGCGCCTTCTTCATGCTGGCGCCGGGCGTGTTCCTCTCCAGCGACCGGGTCGCCATGCGCACCGGTGAGAAGCTGCCGCAAAGCTACGTGGGCCTGCTCACCGACGCCCAGGGCAATGGCAAGCTGCTGGTCAGCTCGCTGCGGCACGGGCGCACCATGACGGTGAAGGTGATCGGTCCCATCACGCCACCGGCCGCAGGCAAGCTCGTTTTGTGGGCGGTGCCGGCCAGCGGCGCACCATTTGCCATCGGCACGGTGCCCTCAAGCGGCTCGTCGGTGTCCATGCTGCCCGACACCTCTGAAAAGCTGCTCGCCAAGGTCGGCAAGCTGCTTGTGACGCTGGAGACGGCCGATGCGCCGGCCGCACCGGGCGAAGTGGTGTTCAGCGGTAACTGCGCCAAGCTCTGGTGAGCTGCGCCGGGCTTCGGTGACATTTCTCACGGCTTGAATCCCCCTGGCGCGGAAGTTGCGGAGTACAGTCAGCTTACTCCCAGCTTACAAACATTTCCGCCACCGCCGGAGGCCGTCATGACGCTCAACGAACTGCAACGCATCAAGCAATGGCATGTTGATCACCGCGCGGACCACCCATTTGAATACCACCTCTGGGACGCGATGCTCACGCTGTGGCTGATGGGCTGGGTAGGCTGGGTGCCGGCCTTTGCATTCGAAGAGCTCTGGACCATGCCCCTGTGCGCCGCCGCCATGTTCGCGCCCAGCCTGTACGTGGCCTGGCGCATGAAAGCGCACCGGGAACAGCGTCTTCGTTGTGACTGGCTGCGCTGCCAAGCCCCGCTATAGTGGCCTCCCCGATCGGAGGCCAAATGGACTGTTTCTCACTCACCACCGAAAACCACATCGCCCACCTGGTGCTCAACCGCCCCGAGGCGATGAACACCATGCACCCGAAGTTCTGGCGCGAGCTGGACGACACGCTGGTGCAGCTGCACCGTGAAGGCAAGGCCCGGGCGCTGGTGATCTCGTCAACCGGCAAACATTTCTCGGCCGGCATGTCGCTGGAGACCTTTGGCGGCGCCATCACCATGGACGACACCAGCGCCGAAGGCCGCGCCGCCATCTACGACATGCTCGTCGACATCCAGCACACCTTCACCAGGCTGGAGACGTTGCGCATCCCCGTGATCGCGGCCATCCAGGGCGGCTGCATAGGCGGCGCGGTGGACATGGTCACGGCCTGCTGCATCCGCTACGCCACCCAGGACGCCTTCTTCTGCATCCAGGAAATCAACATCGGCATGGTGGCCGACGTGGGCACGCTGCAGCGCCTGCCCAAGCTGGTGCCGCTGGGCGTGGTCAAGGAGCTGGCCTACACCGGCCGCCGCCTGGGCGCGCAGAAGGCGCTGGGCTACGGCCTGGTCAATGAGGTGTTCGCCACGCAGGAAGAGATGCTGGCCGCTGCCATGCAGTGTGCGAAAGAGATTGCCGCCAAGCCGCCAGTGGCCATCTGGGGCACCAAGCAGGTGATCCACTACACCCGCGACCACTCGGTGGACGATTCACTCAAGCAGATGGGCTGGGTGCAGGGCGCGATCTGGAGCAACGCCCACGTGCGTGAAGCCGTGACCGCTATGAAGGAAAAGCGGGCGGGCGAGTTTCCGGGCCTGCCGGAACTCGCCTCGTTCAAGGAGATGTGACGGCTACTGCCGCGCCGTGCGCACGTTGCGCGGCAAAGGCTGGGGATGGCTGGTGCGGAACGGGTTGATGTCCAGCCCGCCGCGGCGCGTGTAGCGCGCATACACGGCCAGCTTGGTCGGCTTGCAGCGCGCCCAGATGTCCGTATAGATGCGCTCCACGCATTGCTCGTGGAATTCGTTGTGGTTGCGAAAGCTCACCAGGTACTGCAGCAGGCCGGCCTGGTCGATCTGCGGGCCGCTGTAGCTGATCTGCACGCTGCCCCAGTCGGGCTGGCCGGTCACCAGGCAATTGCTCTTGAGCAGGTTGCTGGTCAGCACTTCGTCCACTGGTTTCTCGTCGAACACCGCCGTCAGCAGCTCCGGTGCCGGTGTGTACTGCGTGCACTCGATGTCCATCCGGTCCAGCGACAGGCCGTCAAGTTCATGCACCGGCTCGCGGTCAAACATCTCGGGCATCAGGATCTTCACGCCCACCGACGACTGCGCCGGCGCGCCACGCCAGGCGGCTTCACTGATATCGGCGCGGATGCAGGCCTGCACCTCGTCGTGCGAGCTGAACTTCGTGTTGGTGAAGCTGTTGAGGTAGAGCTTGAACGACTTGCTCTCGATGATGTTGGGCGTCTCGCAGGGCACGGTGATGTGGGCGAGGGCCACCTGCGGCTTGCCGCGCGGTGTCAGCCAGGAAAGTTCAAAGGCCGTCCACAGGTCGGCGCCCAGGAAGGGCAGCGCGCCGTGCAGGCCGATCTCGACCCGCTTGGGCGAGCGCGAAATCGGGAACAGCAGGGAGGCGTCGTACTGGTCGACGTAGGGCGCCGGCTTGCCCAGCTGCGATTGTTCAGGCGTATTCATGGTGTTGTTGTTCAGGCGGCCTGCAGGTGCGGCAGCAGCGGCCGCAGCAATTGCTCGACCACGCCGGGCGGCAGGTCGTGGCCCATGCCCTGGATGCCGACCAGCTGCGCACGCGGGATGCGGCGGGCCGTGTCCTCGCCACAGGCGTAGGGCACCAGCACGTCGGCCTTGCCGTGCATCACCAGCGTGCGGGTGTTGAGGGTTTTCAGTTCGTCGGCACGGCGGCTGTCGGCGGCGATCGCCACCATCTGGCGCAGCGTGCCCTGCGGGTGGAAGCTGCGCTCCAGGCCAGCGCGGATGCGCGCGCGCATGTCGCTTTCAGCCAGAGGAAAGCCCGGGCTGCCGATGATGCGGAACAGGCCCACATAGTGGTCGACGATGCCGTCGATGCCTGGCCTGGCGGGCTTGCCCAGCAGCGCGCGCAGCACATGGGGCTTCGGGCCGGGCAGGCGGCGCGCGCCGCTGGAGCTCATGATGCTGGTGAGGCTGAGCACCCGCTGCGGCGCAGCCAGAGCCACGCGCTGCGCGATCATGCCGCCCATGCTTACGCCTACGATGTGCGCCTGGTCCACACCCAGCGCGTCCATGACGCCCAGCATGTCTGCCGCCATGTCCTTGAGCTGGTAAGGCGCGTTCACGCGCATCCCGAGACGGAACTTCAGGCTTTCCAGGAGCAGGTTGGGCGCGCCCAGGTGGTCGAAGTGCTGCGACAGGCCGATGTCGCGGTTGTCGGGCCGGATGACGCGGTAGCCCGCATCGACCAGCGCCTGCACAAACGCGGGCGGCCAGGCAATGAGCTGCATGCCCAGGCCCATGATGAGGACCACCACCGGGCGCCCGGCCTGCGAGCCATCGGCGCCCGTGTCTTCAACTTCAACCGTGATGCCGTTGGCTTGTACTTTCATGGCTTACTCGAACCGGCGCTCGCGCAGCCATTTGGTGGCGATCCACTTTTCACCGGCCAGGACGGGGGCGCCGCCATGCAGGGTCTTGGTGGTGGGGTGCGGCCGCTCGTAGCTGAAGAAGACCGCGTTGCCGCGTTTGGGCGCGACTTCGAGGTGGATGTCGGGGAAAGTGGTACCACCGCCCTTTTCCGGCTCGCCCAGGTACATCACCAGCGTGGCGACGCGCTGGCCGCCGCGCTTGAGGATGGTGGGCGTGCCCGGCTCGTTCGGGTCGAAGTAGTCGTAGTGCGGCTTGTATTCGGTGCCCGGCGTGTAGTGCAGCACCTGCAGTCCCTCGCCGTTTTCCTCGGGCCAGTTCACCAGCCTGGCAATGCGCGCTTCCACCGTCTTGACCACACCGGTTTCGCCGCGCTGGAAAAACATGCCGTTGCTGGTGCGGTCGGCGTTGACCTCTTCACCGCCGGTCTTGGTGGCCACCGTGAGCGAGCGCGCCATGCGCGGCTTGGCCGCTTCGATCAGGGCATCGCATTCCTCGTCGGACAGCAGGTTGCCAAAGACCACGATGCGCGGGTTGTACATGGACTGCAGGACGTGTACGCGCCGGTCGCCCGCGTCCACATACAGGGGTGATTCGTCCAGCTTCGCATCGGGCACCTTCAGCGCCGACGACAAGCCGTTCTGCACCGCCTGCTGGTCCAGGTGGCCCTTGAGCGTGGACTCCATCGCCTCGACGGCGACGTCCTCGCTCCAGCCCGAAGCCAGCATCGACTTGAGCACGGCTTCGGCGTTGTAGCCGGCCTGCGCCTGCTCGACGATCCACTGGCGCAACTGGGGCGTGATCTGCTGGGTCTGGGTGCTGCTCATGGCGTCATCCTGCGGCGGAAAACAAGGCGATCGGTTTGCGAAGCGGCGGCGTCGAAGGCATAGCCGTCGAGGTTGAAGCTTTGCAGCTTGCGCGGCGTGTCGATCCGCTTGCTGATGGCATAGCGCGCCATCAGGCCACGGGCCTTCTTGGCGTTGAAGCTGATGATCTTGTACTGGCCGTTCTTCCAGTCCTCGAACACGCATTCGACAACCCGGGCCTTGAGCGCCTTCCTGTCCACGGACTTGAAGTACTCCTGCGAGGCCAGGTTGATGATGACCGGCGTCTTGTCGGCGGCCAGGCGCGTGTTGAGGTAATCGGCGATCTGCGAGCCCCAGAACTGGTAGAGGTTCCTGGTGCTGCCCATGTCCAGCGCCGTGCCCATCTCCAGCCGGTAGGGCTGCATGCGGTCAAACGGCCGCAACACGCCGTACAGGCCGCTCAGGATGCACAGGTGCTCCTGGGCCCATTCCAGGTCGGCCGTCTTGAGCGTTTTGGCCTGCAAACCGTCGTAGACGTCGCCGTCGAAGGCCAGCACGGCCTGTTTGGAATTCTTCGCGGTGAATTTGGGCGACCAGGCCTGGTAGCGCGCCACGTTCAGCGCCGACAGCGTGTCGCTGATGTCCATCAGTGCCGCCACCTGTGCCGGCGTTTTGCGGCGTAGCACCTCGATCAGCTGGGCCGACTGCTTCGCGAAAAGCGGCTGGGTGTGCGGGACATCGCCGGCGGGCGTGTCGTAGTCGAGGGATTTGGCGGGGGACAGCAGGAACAGCATTGGCAAAGGGAAGCGTGTGGGCTGATTATCCCTATTGGCGGCCCCAGCTGCGGCCCACAAGCCACTGGCTCAGCGCCACTGCGACCACCAGCGCCGCATAGGTGGCAATGCGGCCGTCCTGCCCGAAATACCACAGGCCGACGCCCAGGGCAATCAGACCCGCTATGACATTCATAGCACCTTGAACCCACCAGCTGGGCTTCTGCGGCGATTGGCGCAGGAAAAATCGGGCGCCCAGGCTGACGCAGACCGCGACAAACACGGCCGGTACAGCAAAGTTGAGGAGGTGCAAAGCGAGGTCGAGAGGGCCCATGGCAGGGAATTTTCGCGTGTAAGTGCTTGATCAGCCTGCAAATTTTATAATCACAGGCTTATGGCAGTCTGGGCTCTCGGCATCAACCACACCACCGCACCGCTGGACCTGCGCGGCCGGTTCGCATTTGCCGTGGACCAGATCGAGCCCACGCTCAAGGGTTTGCGCGATTCGCTGGCCCGCCGGCCCGAAGCTGCCATCCTGTCGACCTGCAACCGCACCGAGATCTATTGCGCCGGCCAGCAGCATGAGCTGGACCACACGCTGGACTGGCTCGCGCACTCCGGAGGCGTCTCCCCTGCCCTGCTGCGCTCCCACGCGTATACGCTGCGCGACGGCATGGCGGCGCGCCATGCGTTCCGCGTGGCCAGCGGGCTCGATTCCATGGTGCTGGGCGAGCCGCAGATCCTGGGCCAGATGAAGGACGCCGTGCGCGCCGCCGACGAAGCCGGTGCACTGGGCACCACGCTCAACCAGCTGTTCCAGCGGTCCTTTGCCGTAGCCAAGGAAGTGCGCACGTCCACGGAAATCGGTGCGCATTCCATCAGCATGGCCGCCGCCGCCGTGCGCCTGGCCGGCCAGCTGTTCGAAGACCTGGGCAAGATCCGCGTGCTGTTCGTGGGCGCCGGCGAGATGGTCGAACTGGCCGCCACCCACTTCGCGGCGAAGAACCCCAAGTCGATTGCAATCGCCAACCGCACGCTTGAGCGCGGCGAAAAGCTCGCTTCACGCTTCGGTGGCGAGGTAATGCGCCTGGCCGACCTGCCCTCGCGGCTGCATGAATTCGACGCGGTGATCAGTTGCACCGCCAGCACCCTGCCCATCATCGGCCTGGGCGCCGTGGAGCGTGCGCTGAAGGCACGCAGGCATCGGCCCATGTTCATGGTCGACCTGGCCGTG